>JBMOFW010000073.1:0-13120 GCA_049318685.1 Flavobacteriales bacterium | reverse complement strand
AGATTCTTCTGTATCCATGAGTATGCAATACAACGGCGAAGATGGCGCAAATGGAGGGTGCTGGAGTTTATCGCGGCTGCACGGGAAACATGGGAATCATGGTCAAAATTTATCCGTTTATCTCGACCAAAGCCCAGACTCTTCGCTCATACAGGTGAGCATTTTGAATGGAAATAGGCGCAAAGAAGTAATCTATTTGGAAAAAGGAAAAGGATCCTTACACATTGAAACCCGCGGAGGAAATGGAGGTAGCGGCGGTGATGGATCAAATGGAACCATGGCTCCAGAAGGAAGTTTGCAGCAAGGGCAACGTGGTGGCGACGGTGGCAACGGAGGTGATGGTGGTGATGGAGGTTCCGTGGATATTTACTACGCCCCTGAGCTGGAAGAATATCTCTTTCAAATCATTGTAGACAATTCAGGTGGTGCAGGTGGTAAGGGAGGATACGGCGGAAAGGGCGGCATTAACGACACAGAAGATGAGTCACTTGCAGAGACCCTCTTCCCAAGTCGAGGTGAACATGGCAATACTGGTCTCTATGGCAAAAATGGTAGGAACGGTCGAGTTGAATATCGAATCAAATAATCCACATATATTACCTCAATAAATAAACCACCCCTTTTAATTCTTTGCGCTCTGTAGTTGACTTTGAACGGGCTTTGAGAATATAATTGTACACGCCATTTGGTGCGAAATATTCAGCGTTGTTATAATATCCACCGAGCCATACACCACTTGGATCATTCGAACTGTATACCACATCGCCCCAGCGATTGAATATGGTGATTTCAAATGTATTCGGATCGATATCAGCACCATCTACAAAAAACACGTCATTGATGCCATCTCCATTGGGTGTAAACGTATTGGGAATATATACTTGAAAAATATCTCCAATCACCACATTTCCTATATAAATATCAGAACATCCATTGTTATCGGTTACCGTCAATTGGACATCATACGTTCTGCCCCGATCATCCGGGAATAAAACAGAAGGATTTTGCTCGGTGGATCCCACAACGAAATCACTCCCATAGGTAAAATACCATGCATAGTCAACGACGTTTCCGGTAGACAGATCATTGAACTGAATCAATGTATTTTCGATATCCGTTGGTTGTGGTTGAGCGTAAAATTCTGCAATAGGATTGGCAAACGCAGTAATATAATTTGGAAGTTCGATGCTGTTTGGGCAACCTCTTGCGCTATTCACATTCAAAGTAACATCATACAATCCCGGTGCAGAGAAGCTTGCGGGAGTCACAGTCACAAATTGATTCGTACCCACTTCAAAATCCCATTGAATGGAGTTGGCCAAATACGTCGATGGATCATTTAAAAAACTCAATTGCACATCAAGTGGAGCGCAACCTTGCGTAGTATCTGCATCAATGAGCAAGCTCATTGGTTCTTCAAATGACAAATAGAAACAATCACTTGTAGAAGGAGTCTCGCAACCATCGTCGAGCATCACGCAATAATTTCCTTCAGTGTTTGGGGTGTGCGTCACTTCTTCGGTACTTCCAATGGCGGTGCCATTGAAGGTCCAGTTGTAACTGTAACTTCCAAAACCACCTTGGTCAAGCAATACATCCAAATCAATGGTACCAGAAGGACAAATGATGGTATCCAAAAACGTTTCGATAGTCAATGGATCATACACATTGATAGTGCGGTATACTGGTTCTGATTCGCAACCTCCAGCATCCGTGGCTACTACAGAAATTGTTTCCTGTGTTGTTATATTGTTGTGCGCTACCGACCATCCCGTTTGCCCGGTTGACCAATTGTATGTATATGTATTATTGAAATCGGTGGTACTTTGAATAGATGTAACGGCACCTCCAGTTTGACACACTGTTGTATCCGCGTTGATAGTGATTTCGGGCAAACCAATTGTGATATCCATCGGTGTGCTGAGTTCGCAGTCAGCATAGGTAATGGAGTAGTAATAAATACCGGAAACATCAGAGGCTGGATCAAATTCTTCATCAATGGTATTGCCGGCATTATCGAGCCAAATTCCTCCAGGACTGGGATTACCTTGCAATGCATCCATCATGGAAAAGGGCGGTGACGTTGGACATATTTGAATATCTGTCGGAATGCCCGGGAAAGGCAAATTGGGATCGAGCGATACGTTCATTTCATCAGAGGTCGCACATCCGGGATAGCCCACTGGGTAACCCGTTAGTGTGTATGTGATCGGTCCACTCACAGTGAGCAATGTTGGATTGGCAATGTTTGCGTTACTTAGTCCCGTTCCAGGCGACCATTCAAAAACATAAGGCATTTGGTCTCCATCCAATGAGGCCGACAAACCTACAGGATCACAAGAAAACACAACGTCAGGACCCGCATTTACCGATGGAGCAATAAATATATCGACAGTGATTGTTGTATCAAATGTGCACCCGAAATTGTTGGTAGCATAGTACGTGTAATCATAGCTTCCAGTTTCTGTGAGCATGATTTGAATAAAATCGCAACCTTCGTCTTGCGTGATTATACCAGGTCCTTCCCACCAAGTGGAGTCACATCCTACTCCATAAACAGGAGTGAATGAAAGTAAATCACCAAAAAGGTCGGGATCGAAATTGATTCCCCAGTCGAAAATAAAGCCATTGTCGCTGGCCCACATATCGCAAATTTCAACAGTCCATGTGCCATTCAAAGGACATCCAATTAAATTCGAAAAAGGTTGAACACTTTCATAGGTGCCCGATACGAGTGTTGAACCAGCATTGTCTGCCCATGTGCCATTGGTGGCATCGGGCGACCAGAAATAGTCGTATCCCACGCCAGGATTCAAATCTGAATCAATATCTATCGGCTCGCCTGCTTCTGTTCCCCCGCCCCCTTGCTCATGCACTATCACCGACTGATTGTTCGGGCAAATGAACGTAATCGTGATATCGCCAATAAAGCTATGCTCGAAATTGATGAAAAAACTATCAATATCATCGATCGACTGGATGGTTTGTCCCAAATCAAAATTCGAGAATGTCACTTCATCCGAGAAGCATTGCGATTGATCGTCAGGAATAAATAATGCACCGCCGAGATCGATGTTGGGCAAATCATTCCATGGATTACTAATCCATGTGTTCAAACTATCATTGGCATAAATGCTATCGGGAATGGCAAAATTGACCCCCATATATTCCGTTCCCCCCGAACACAAGGAAAAATTGGGAGAAAGCAAACTAAAATCGGGATAGGTACTCACAAGCACTACGTGATCGGGCAAGTTAGCACTATTGCAATCGTTGTTATCTGTAATCAGCAATTGTACTGTATATCCACCTGGTTCAGAAAATTCATGAGTTACACTCGGCCAACTCGTTGTATTGGTGGTTCCGTCATCGAATACCCAAGTAAAACTCTGCATGGCAGCACCGTTGAAGAATTGTGAAGCGGAAGCGTCAAAAGTCACATCGTCGCCGGGACAGATCAACAATGGAACAGCTTCAGTAGTATTGATTACCGCTATAGGACGTTCGCACGGAGGACCACATGAAATTTCAGCACCAAAATTCCCCACACCAGTGCCATCAGACACAAAATGCACCGTCAAGCAACCATTCGCATTGGTGCTAGTTACATCAACAGCTTGCAATTCCGCACCAGAGTAAGAACCGATTAATGGAGCAGACGTACTCGAGCCATCATAGATTTCGATCACGTCACCGGGACCAAGCGAGAAAACGGCCCAATACAAATTGATGATCGTTTCCGGAGCAACAGCGCATACGGTCAAGGTTTCATTCAAATTATTCGAATAATTCGAAGAACTCAACCCGTCGTCAACAAGAAAACCACCGCATTGATTGATATTGGCTCCCGTAATGGGCATCTCTTGCGAAAAGCCTGTCAGGGCAATGAAAAAAGAAAATAATACGAGTAAACTTTTGAGCATATTCCTTGCGGTTCTGGTTTCGGTCCGCAATTAAGACTATTTTAGCCCGTACAAAGTTGCATTTCATTCAATAGTTTTAATGAGTCGATTCATCCTTTCCAACGCCATCCTCTTTTTCTTGTTTTCAAATACGGTTACTGGTCAATTGCTCTGGTCTCTTGAGCATCCTACCACAGGAGAAGCGTCATACCTTTTCGGGACTATTCACATGGGAGACAGTGTTCTTTGCAATTGGAGCACCGAATTCGAAGAGGCCTTTTATGATTGCGATGCCGTTTATGGCGAATTGGATTTCTCGGGCGACTCTACCATGGTCGATATTCAGAGCCTGATGATGAATGAGATGTACCGATCATTAGACAATGTTTCTGATGGCCTTCAAGACACGATTTCCCTTATTCAAGGAAAAATTGCAGAGGAATTCGATATGGAGACTGCTTTTGGTATTTCAATGATGAAGCCTTTTTGGGGCGTGGTCATGGTTCAACAGTTGCGCTCAATGAAGGAGGCCAATTTAAACGACGATTCCCTTATGATGGATGAAACCGAGGTGTTTGAGGAAATCTATCCCCCTGTTGACATTATTTTACAGGAAATGGGCTCTGCGCAGGAAATGGAAATTGGTGGATTGGAAAAACCCAGTGATCAATTCATGCTAATCACGGAAATGTCTAATAGAATGTCGTGGAAAGAATATTATGATTTTGTTTTCTCGCAAAAAGCCGCTGACGTTACCCCTACGGTGGCAGCCTTTGACTCGATCCGTGCATACTATCTCGATCAAGACATCGAAAAAATCAAAGCGCTCATTGAAGACCCAAGCATTCCCAAAGAATTCTTAGATGAATTTTTCACAAAACGAAATGTCAATATGACCGAACGAATGATCGGTTTGATGAAAGACCAACGGGTGTATTTTTTTGCTGTGGGCGCCGGTCATTTACCCGGAAAAGAAGGTCTGATTGAATTACTTCGCGCAAAAGGATTTACTGTCGAGCCTGTTCCTTTTACATTCCCCAAAAAACGATAGTAATAAAAACAATTCCTTATTTTTGATTTTCAAGTTCTGTCAATCGGGCGCGCAATTCTTCAAGTTCCTTTTCTTTCTGTGCGATTTCCTCTGCGGTTAATTTTCCTTTCTCTTTGCCGACATTGAGCGAGGTTTCTTTGGCTTTGATCTGTGTCTTTACAGAAAGTATTTCTGATTTCAACTTCGCTCCTTCCAAACTACTTCCGCCCTCTTCTGCTTTCTCCGCTTTCTTTTTGTCTTTGCGTGCTTGTTCCAAATCTTTACGCTCGGCACGAAGGTCTTTTTCCATTATCGAATAACGATCTTCCTGCTGATTCAAAGCGGTCTTCTCAGTGTCGGTAAGCGTTCCCGCCTGTGCTTTCTGTACTTTTTCTAATGAAATCTTCTTTCGCTCGCGTTTGAACTTCATTTCTTGCAAATCGAGCTCTTCAATCTGAATATCAGTTTCATCCCCACCAACTGTTTTCAATTCAGCAATGGTTGTTTCGGCCTTAGCAATCTTACGATCGAGCATAGCAATTTCATTTTTAAAACCTTGCTCTTGTAACACCAGCGATTCTTCCTTTGAGACCAGCTTGCCATTTTCATTTTCATCATATTCCGAAGATCCTACTGACTCTTCTGGTGCCGATTCTTCTGCTATTGATTCTCCGCTGCCCGTCCCTGTTGATTTTGTACCACCACAATCCAAGTCCGTCAATCCCCACGCGGCGGCCAACATGCCTTCTGGGAAACCACTGTCTCCGGCTGCGTCCTTTACAATTGTCTCCATTTGAATGTGCGCAAACCCATTATCATCCAATTTAACATAGCCCTGCAAATCGAATGTCTTTTCTCCGTTGGTAGTCTTTTTATAGCCATGCACATCCACGTCGACCACTTTTATACCAATACCAGATAATTTAATTTCCCCATTATCATCGGTTGTTGCCTTACCCAACACACCTCCACCTGCTTTTACGGTAATTTCATATTTGCACACCGCCTGACCGTTGTAAGTGATCTTCAAAGCAATGTCATTTTGCGCGAGACCGATCATCGCAAAAAACAAAAATGTTAGTGAGAGAAAATACTGTTTCATAAAATAAAAAAGGTTTGGAGCAGCAAGGTAAAGCCATTCTCCAAACCTTTGTTAAGGAATATGTTAAAGGTTGATTTTAACAAAAACAATTTACGCTGTCAAGCATCGGAATGCCCTTGACTAAAAATAACTTATTGTATAAAGTACAATTAGGTATATTTGACACTATGATCTTCCAAAAAACACTGCTCTGGTTGGCGCTTTGCTTGGCATCGTCCACCTCACTTCTCGCATTTGACGTGACTTTTCAAGTGGACATGTCAAACGAAACCGGATTTAATACGCCAGAAGTAAACGGAACGTTCAATAATTGGTGCGGGAGTTGTGCGGCGATGACAGACACCGACGGTGATGGCATTTGGACCAAGGTCATTTCGCTTGGCGCCGGATCGTATGAATATAAATATTCTTTCGACAATTGGGCCGGCCAGGAGATTCTTTCATCAGGAAGTTCTTGTACGGTTACAGTTGGAAGTTTTACCAATCGTACGTTGAATGTCACCGGCAACATGGTATTGCCCGTAGTGTGCTTTGGTACATGTTCTGAATGTGTTGAGCCCGTTCCGGCCGTGGTTGATTTCTATCTCAATCCAAGCGACAACACCTTCACCGATGTCAGCATCAGCGGTAGTTTTAATAGTTACTGCGCCACATGCGATGCCCTTACCTTGCAGCCGAATGGCCTGTGGAAAGCCACTCTTGAGATATGGCCTGGAAATTATCAATATTATTTCCGAGCGAATGGAGGCACATTGCTCGAAACCTTGCCAATAGGAAATTGTACCATCAATACACCTGGAGGCGCATACCGACAAATCACGGTGGTACAAGATGCCGTGCAAGCTGTGGTGTGCTGGAATAGCTGCTCCAACTGCGAAAACGGTGTCGACATCAATGATTCTTGGGCGTTGATCTGGGCAGAAGAATTCAATGGCAACTTCCTCGACACCGATACGTGGAATTACGATTTGGGAAATAATGGCTGGGGAAATAACGAATGGCAATTGTACACCTCAGATGCAGAAAATATTGCGGTCAATGGCGGGTCATTGAAAATCACCGCACGCGAAGAATTTTCGGATCAAACGTACTACACGTCTTCGCGCATTCAATCCAACAACAAGTTCGAATTTCAATATGGCAAAGTAGAAGGTCGCTTGAAATTGCCGCTTGGACAAGGCATTTGGCCAGCATTCTGGATGCTCGGTGGCAATATCGAAACCGTGAGTTGGCCCAATTGCGGCGAAATCGACATCATGGAACACGTCAACAATGAACTCATGACCCACGGTACAGTGCATTGGGCAAATGGGGGACACCAATACGAAGGTTCATCTATTTCTCTCGATCCAACAGAATTCCATGTGTATGGTGTAATTTGGAACGAAGAAAAAATCACCTTCTTCGTTGATGGCGAGGTGTATTTTGAATATATCTACAGTGAAAATCCCAACAGTACCAACATCTTTCAAAACCCCTTCTTCTTTATTCTCAATGTAGCTGTGGGCGGCAATTGGCCAGGCTATCCCGACAATACCACCGTTTTCCCAGCAACCATGGAAGTGGACTACATCCGTGTGTTTCAGCAAATGTCCGTAGGGGTAGAAGAACTAGAACGAGAACAAGAACGAGATGGAGATGGAGAGGAGAGTTTTTCGATGTATCCCAATCCCACAAATCATGACTTGATGATTCAAATACTTCCCATGCATCTGAATGAAAACTATGTGATTTGGAACAATGTGGGACAACGAGTACAAACAGGCAAAATTACTGGGCTTTCAAGCACCATTGATGTGTCGTCGCTGAGTGCCGGGGTTTACACCATTTCCATTGGAAACAGTGCCGGTCAGCGCTTGATGATCCACCCTAACCACTAAAGCAAATCAGAGAATTTCTGCTACCTTGGCAGCATGAAACGCCTTCTCTTTTTTACTATAGTCCTGTTTTTTTCTTCTTTTATGAGCGCGCAAACTTTGCTTTCTCCATCGAATAATCTTCGACTTGAATTTTCTTTGACCAAAGCCAACCAACCGGTCTATGCGGTTTATTATAAAAATCAAGAAATTATTCAAAAATCACTATTGGGTTTTACACTCAAAGATCAAGGAGAACTCTTCAATAGTTTCGAATCGAAGAGTGTAAATCGCCGCACGGTTGATGAAACTGGTCGCCCGTACTAGGTGAAGAAGCGTTGATTCGTGACCATTTCAATGAAATGACGATTGATCTTCATCACAGCATCTCCGGCATCGACATGCAAATTATTTTTCGCGCCTATGATGAAGGCGTGGCCTTTCGATATGTTTTTCCGAATCAAGAAAAGCTAAGGTATTTCATTGTGAAAAAAGAAATGACCGAGTTCAACTTGACCGGCGATCACAAAACATTCTGGATCCCTGCTGACTTCGACAGTCAAGAATATGCTTACAATGAAACGCCTATTTCCGGCATAGATACACGAAAGATCGACCTCAACAATGGCATTGGATTCAAAAGCATTGTCAATAATCACGGCGTGCAATCGCCCTTGGTGATGAAGTCAGCCGAAGGCGTATACATCAACATTTTTGAAGCCGCGGTCGACAATTATCCCGTGATGCATTTGAATTGCGATCCTGCGCGTTTTACCTTTCAAGCCATGCTCGCACCCAATCCTATTGGCGACCTGGCCTATCTTCAAGCGCCATGCAAAACTCCTTGGCGCACCATTTTTATCAGCGATGATGCCCGCGATATTGTGGGGTCAAAAATGACACTCAACCTCAACGAACCCAGTAAAATAGCAAATACCGAATACATCAAACCGATGAAATACGTCGGCATTTGGTGGGACATGCACGTGGGTCGTCATACATGGGATTACGCCGGTTCACAGAATGCACAAAACAATGGTGAACTCAAGGCCAGCGGTCGTCACGGAGCCACCACAGAGCGCACCATGATGTATATCGACTTTGCGGCTGAGCACGGTTTTGATGGTGTATTGATTGAGGGATGGAATGTCGGTTGGGAAGATTGGTTTGGCAATTGGAAAGAAGATGTCTTCGATTTTGTGACGCCCTATCCTGATTTTGACATGGCCAAAGTCACAGCCTATGCGGCTTCCAAGGGCATTAAACTCATCATGCACCACGAAACCTCTGGCAGTGCTTCCAACTATGAGCGTCGCCTTGATCGCGCCATGGAGTTGATGTTGAACTATGGCTATCCCGCGGTGAAGACCGGGTACGTTGGGCGCATTATTCCGCGTGGAGAATATCATGATGGACAAACCATGGTGAATCATTACCACCACGTCGTAAAACGCGCCGCAGAATATGGCTTGATGGTGAACTCGCACGAGAGTTCGCGCCCTACAGGAATGCACCGCACCTGGCCAAATTATATCGCAGCGGAGGCCGCACGCGGCAACGAATTCAATGCTTGGAGTGTGGGCAATCCGCCGATGCACGAAACGATATTGCCGTTCACGCGATTGATGGGCGGTCCGATGGATTATACACCGGGCATCTTCGAAGTAGAAATGCGGTATTATGATGTCAATAAAAAAGAACGCGTACATACCACCTTGGCCAAGCAATTGGCGCTCTATGTGACCCTGTATTCTCCGCTTCAAATGGCGGCCGATTTGCCCGAAAATTATATGCGCTATGCCGATGCATTTCAATTCATCAAAGACGTTGCCTGTGATTGGCAGCGCAGCATATATCTCGAAGCCGAACCCGGCGACTACATCACTGTTGCCCGCAAAGAAAAAAATGGAGTCCGATGGTTTATCGGTGCCATCACCGATGAAAACGCTCGCGAAACAAGCATTTCACTCGACTTCTTAGATCCGAATAAAACGTATACCGCCACCATTTACGAAGATGCCCCCGATGCTTCTTGGGATAAAAATCCAAAAGCCTACCGCATCCGCACGATTGAAGTCACGAAAGACAGTGTGCTACAACTCAAACTCGCTTCCGGTGGCGGAACGGCCGTGACTTTGATTCCGAACAATGATTCCGAACAATAATTCCGAACTTCAATTCCGAACATCGATTCCGAACATCGATTCCGAACTTTGATTCCGAAACCCAATTCCGAACTTGGATTCCGAACATCGATTCCGAACATCAATTCCTGATGTTTATTCCGAACGAGGATTCTAAACATTGATTTCCAGCACTATTCTTTTTTTTAATCAATGCAATATTTTGATGAGAAATATTACCATTAAAACATTAATATCTTGTATAAAATAAAGAATTTTATTCGAATAATTATTCTACAAAATATTTTAATTTAAATATTAGTTTTGAAATAAAAAATGAGTTTGAATTTTAGACAAAGCGAAGTTTGGAAGCTTTCAAGAGTACAAAACATAGAAATAATCCAAATACTTAGCACTTCAAAACTTGAAAGACTATATAAGTTCAAAGATCAAATTTTCAGATCTAGCGGAAGCGTCATGGATAATATTGCTGAAGGATTTGAAAGAGATGGCAACCGAGAGCTAATCCAATTTCTTTCCATTGCAAAGGGCTCAAATGGCGAATTAAGCTCACAAATCACAAGACTTCTTGACATGCAGATCATTACAGAAATAAAACATGGTGAGATGCAAAAACAATCTGCTGAAATTTCCAAACAAATTGGCGGCTTCATTACTTATCTCAAACGTTCTGAAATGCAAGGCAGTAAAAAAAAGTAATTCCAATACTAATATTATTCCGTTGATTATTTGACCTCAGAAATCAATTTTCGGAATAATTGTTCGGAATCGGGTTTCGGAATTGGGATTCGGAATAATTGTTCGGAATTGAGTTTCGGAATCGGGATTCGGAATTGAATTTCGGAATCGGGTTTCGGAATTGAGTTTCGGAATCGGGTTTCGGAATTGATTTCAGGAATTCATGAGTTTTCGGATGGCGACACTCGCCGTGACTGCGCCGAAGGTGGCGGGCATGTACGAGATCGTTCCGTAGGCTGATTTCTTATAGTTCTTTCCGTCGGTGAGCATGAGGCTTTCCTTGATGGGTTCCTCAGGACTGAAGACCACTTTCACTCCTTTTTTAATGCCCAGATTTTTAAGGTTCTTGCGAATCTGTTGTGCGAACGGGCAATTGTATGTTTTCGAAATATCCACTACGCGCAACTGAGTAGGATCGAGCTTGGCACCCGCACCCATGCTGCTTACCAGCGGTATCCGACTCTCATAGGCCAATTTTATAAACGTGATTTTTGGCGTAATGCTATCGATGGCATCGATGAGAAAATCAGGCTTGCGCAAAAGGAGTTCGCGCACCATATCGGGATTGACAAACTCCTGCACCACGTGCAGCTTCAACTCTGGATTTATAGCGAGCAATCGCTCCGCCATGATTTGTGCTTTGGGTTGACCATGATTGGTGGAAAGGGCCGGCAATTGGCGATTTCGGTTGGTAGGATCCACGACATCACCGTCCACTATGGTCATTTCGCCTACACCGGAGCGGGCTATAAATTCCGCGGCAAAAGAACCTACTCCGCCCATCCCTACCACCATGACATGTTTCGTGGTGAGGGTGCGGAGTTTTTCTTCGCCAATTAAAAGACTCGTACGCGAGAGCCAAGAAATATCATTCATAATACAATGTCTTTTCCAAAAACCGAATGAACGTTCGCCTCGATATGATGCGCTAAATTTTCTAATGAAATGCCCAGCGCATACGCCGCCAAGGCATAGACCTCGGCGATAGAAAGGGTTGAATCATCGGTCTCCAAAAATACACTTTCAATGGGAATCGACCGCAATACTTCTCGAACACCCTCATTTTTCAGATGTTTCCCGAACGATAAATAATACCCTTGATCAATCAGACGCTTTGCCACTTGCGCATTTTTATTGAATCCGTGAAAAATCACCGGCACTGTCACTTGATTATTTTTCAGTACCGCCATCACCTCTTCGAATGCGCGCACACAATGAATAATCAGCGGTTTATTTAAGCTTTTGGCCAATGTAATTTGCTTCTCAAACCATACTTGCTGCAATGACCAATCCGTATCGCAGACCTTATCTAAGCCGCATTCGCCGATCGCGAGGACGTTTTTTTTCTTCGCGGATATACTCAGTTGCTCGAAGGCCTCTTCGGCGTGCTCATTGAGATACCACGGATGCAAACCTACGGTATAGAAGTTTTCTGTCGATAGCGCAGCAAATGACTCGTAACGGCTGATCAAAGCTACATGTCCTGCCCGGTCGTGGTGTGTATGCAAATCAAAAAGGGAGCACATTAAACAATCGCTGTATAGATATGTTTTGAAAAAACGAAGGTAATTCGAATATGCACACTCCCTCACATCGTCAAGCCATCACCGTGGTGTGGTTCAAACGCGATCTGCGCTTGACCGACCATGAGCCACTGCGGCGTGCGCAAGATAAAGGGCTTCCGGTGCTGCTACTCTATTGTTTCGAACCATCGATTATGGGGCATCACGACAGCGATGTACGCCATTGGCGATTTGTCTATGAATCGCTCTTGGATATGCGCCGCACACTTGATGCGTTTCATTTGCCTTTGCACATCCGGCATGCAGAAGCCCTTTCCGTATTCGAAGAATTGATCCATCAATTTGATATACGTGGTGTTTTTTCGCATCAAGAAGTGGGCAATCGCCTCACATTCGATCGCGATCTGGCCGTGGCGGCTTTATTGCGTGATCACCATATCACTTGGCACGAATCCCGCTTGAATGGCGTGATTCGGAAATTGAAAAACCGCATCGATTGGGAAAAGCGCTGGGAACATACGATGAAGCAGGCATGTGCGGACGTGGAGCTCGGGACTTTCAAGAGTGTGAAATGGGAGGCGCCGGAACGAGAACTGGAACGAGAACTGGAACAAGAACTGAAACGAGAGAATAGAATGCAAAAAGGGGGCGAGACGCAGGGATGGAAATACCTGCATAGCTTTCTTCAAGAACGCTACGTTCACTATCAAAAACACATCTCCAAACCGCATTTGGCGCGGATCTCGTGCGGTCGCATTTCGCCCTACCTCACCTATGGCAATCTGAGTATGCGTCAGGTGTATCAGGCAACGTTGCGCACATGGG
>JBMOFW010000072.1:0-13186 GCA_049318685.1 Flavobacteriales bacterium | reverse complement strand
CATGTTCCAGTGGCCGGTGAAATGAGCGCATTACCCGTAAGGGTCACGCTGTTTGTAGGCAAGCAGATGCTCTGATTGGCGCCCGCGTTTGCAGCAGTTTGATTGGCACTGTAAACAGTAACTACGATGTTGTCTGTTGTGGCAGCGGCACATGGTCCATTGAATATGGTATATGAAAGTGTGTTCGAACCAACTCCCAATCCGGTAACGGTTGTTGTTGCAGATGTTGGGCTAGTAATTGTTCCTGTACCACTTACAATTTGCCACAAAGCCGTCGCTGGAGCGCTGAAGCTGTTACCTGTGAATGTTACTGCACCTTGTGATGTACACGCGGTGAAATCAATACCAGCATTGGCCGGATTTTGTGCATTGTTAAATACAGTGATGGTCACTTGATCACTGGTGATTGCGTTGGCGCATGGACCATTGTCTATCGTCCATTGTAAAATATTTGTTCCAATGGACAAACCACTAACCGTGGTTGTTGGATTGGTTGCATCGGCAAACGTGGCTGTTCCTTGAACTACCGTCCATAAGCCAGTTCCTGGGAAGATGATGCTATTCCCAGCCAATGTGGTTGCTGGATTCGTGCTACACAATTGTTGATCGGCACCGGCATTCGCAGGTGCTTGGGATCCACTGAATACAAAAATACTGACTTGATCGAATGTGGTGCCATTCGCACATGGTCCATTATTCACCGTCCATCTGAAAATATTTTCACCTACACCAAGATTGGTGATTGTGGTAGTTGGAGAAGTTGCGGAAGTGATGGTTCCACTTCCTTGAATGATGGTCCATTGACCGCTGCCAGGGAATACTACAGAAGATCCAGCCATTGTTGCTGAAGGGCCTGATGTTCCAGTGAAACATAATTCTTGATCGGGTCCGGCATTCGCACTTTGTTGATTTTCATCAAAGACGAAAATCGACATATCGTCTGTGTTTTGTCCGGCAGGACATGGTCCATTTAGAATGGTCCAACGGAAAATATTTTGTCCAATTCCTAAACCGGAGATGGCAGAGGTCGGGCTATTCGGATTAGCTATTGTTCCTGTGCCTGATATCAATGTCCATTCCCCTGTGGCAGGAGATGTAACTGCGCTACCCTGCATTATATAAGTGCTTGTAGGCGTGCACAATTGAGCGTCTGGTCCTGCATTGGGGGGTACTTGATTGTTATCGAAAATAACCACAACGACATCATCCGTTGTAATTGTTCCGCATGAACCGTTGTTGATGGTCCAACGGAGTGTATTTGTTCCCAGAGACAATCCGGAAACAGTTGTTGATGGTGAAGATGCGCTGGAAAATGTGCCTGAACCATTTACTAAACTCCAACTGCCCATAGCCGGGAAGGTTGGGGTATTTCCGACCAATGATGCTGATGTAGTGGGCAGACAGAAGGATTGATCGGTTCCTGCATTCGCTACCGGCGCATTCACATCGAATACAGTGATACACACCTGATCTGAAGTCGGCGCATTGCATACACCGTTATTGATGGTCCAAACAAAACAATTGGTACCCACACTCAATCCGCTTACAGAAGTGACTGGTGAGGTGCTATTGGTAAATGTTCCAGATCCACTAACAACAGTCCATTGTCCTGATGCAGGGAATGTGGCTGAGTTTGCGGCCATCAAAACAGATGCTGTTGTATTACAAATACTTTGATCCGGACCTGCATTCGCAGCGGCTTGCGATGCCGGATATACTGTCAAAGTCATTTGATCGGTTAAAATAGCAGGTGATCCGCATGGACCGTTGTTGATCGTCCATTGCAATGTGTACACTCCCGGAACATATCCGGTTACGATCGCCGTCGGATTCGTTGTGGACGAGAAGGTCAATGTTGAAGGTCCGCTCACTTGCGACCAAGTGCCTGTTGCCGGAGTGATAACACTATTACCGGCGAGTGTTACACTGGCTGCAGAAGAACA
Organism: Flavobacteriales bacterium; assembly: GCA_049318685.1. Classification (GTDB taxonomy): domain Bacteria; phylum Bacteroidota; class Bacteroidia; order Flavobacteriales_D; family Sanyastnellaceae; genus JAIXWP01. Next base: position 11,243 of record JBMOFW010000072.1, on the reverse strand, counting down.
AATTTGTTGATCTGCGCCTGCGTTGGCTGCTTGTTGTGTTGACGAGAAAACAAAGATGGCCACCAAGTCATTCGAGTTGCCGCATGTTCCATTATTCAATGTCCATCTGAAAATATTGATACCGACAGGAATATTGGTAATGGTAGTCGTTGGACTCGTGGGTGAAGTGATAGTGCCACCACCTGAAATAAGTGTCCAGCTTCCTGTAGTTGGCGCAACAGCGGCATTTGCCGCCATGGTGGCTACTACTGGAGCGATACCATTAAAACAGAATGATTGATCGGGTCCGGCATTCGAAATTTGTGCTGACGCATTGAATACGTTCAATGTCATTTCATCAAATACTGTTGTCCCACAAGGACCGTTTTGAATGGTCCAACGGAATACATACACACCACTAGTTAAGTTAGAAACATTCGATGTGGGAGATGTTGGATTAGCAATGACTGCACCTGCAGGGCCACTGACTTGAGACCACAAACCTGTTGCCGGTAAGGCTGGATTGGTTGCGCCTAATGTATATGTGCTAATTGGTAAACAAATGGCGCCATCACTGCCGGCGTTTGCGGTACTGATATTACCATTGAATACTGTAATGATCATTTGATCTGTGTTCGGAGCATCGCATGATCCGTTGGTCAAAGACCATTGGAAAACATTTTGACCCAAGCTAAGTCCGGTCACTGTGGTTGTTGCGGATGTAGGCGAAGCAATCGTACCCGTACCGCTTACAAGTGTCCAAACTCCTGCTCCCGGGGCCGTTGGGCTATTTCCGGTAAGAGTTGCGGTAACGGCTGTAGTAGTAAAACAAAATGTCTGATCAGGACCGGCGTTAGCTGTTGGTTGTGCTTCCGGGTATACCGTGATAGTGACATCGTCGGTTGTAATCGGATTACTGCACGATCCATTATTCAACGTCCAACGGAAAACGTTCGTTCCCAAACTTAAATTGGAAACCGCGGTAGTTGGGGAATTCGCATTCGTAAAGGATCCTGTTCCGGAAATGACAGTCCATGTTCCGGTAGCCGGCGATATTGGGGAGTTTCCGGCAAGTGTGGTCGAGTTGGAAGGAAGACACACTGTTTGATCCGGACCTGCATTGGCCGCAGGCGAACTTGGATTATAAACGATGATAGTTACTTCATCGGTCAATGTGCCACAAGGACCATTATTGATAGTCCATCTGAAGGTATTCGTTCCAACACTCAATCCTGAAACAGTGGTTGTCGCAGAAGAGGCATTTCCAAAAGTTCCAGATCCGGTGATAACTGTCCACTGACCGGTTGCGGGAACCAAAGGTGATGAACCTGTCAACGTGAGTGATGAGAATGAACCTTGACATGCTGTTTGATCCGCACCCGCATTCGCTGCAGGATGATTGGCATTGAACACAGAAATGGTCATGGCGTCAGATGTTTCACCTCCTGTGCAAGGACCATTGGCAACATTCCATACGAAAGTGTTGACTCCAATAGCCAAATTGGATACAGCGCTATTGTAAGAGTTGATGTTGGCAATTGTAGCCGTTCCGGTGGTAATCGACCAGGTTCCGGTACCGTCGAAGCCCGGATTATTAGCGGCCATTACAAAACTTGTACTTGTGGAACACAGTTGAATGTCGGGTCCGGCATTGGCATTTGCTGGCGCATTTCCGGTATACCGTGTAATTTGAACTAAATCCACATTGTTGACACCGCACGACGGATAGTTTTGATGCCAAACAAAGAGGTTGGGACCAAGCACGAGGTTTACCGCAGTTGTGGGAGAATTCGGATTCGTAATCGTTGCTCCCGGTGTAGTTGTGGTCCAGAATCCAACCGCCAATGGATCCGGATTGACCGCACTAATGGTAGTCGAACCAACCCCGCATACGAATTGATCTGAACCAGCATTGATGGTTGTATTTGGATTGACTACTGTGAAAACAAGATCAACGCTTCCTTGAAAACCAAACTCGTTTTCGACGACAAAAGTTACAGTGTCTCTTCCAACAAAGTTGAAGGGAGCAGTATATCTGAAACAGGTGTCACTTGGCGCTGAAGGAGGGGCTACAACTACATTTCCAAGATTTCCCGAAAAACTTTCTATAAAGTGATTGTCACCACAACTGTATACTTCAAGGCAGTGGTCAACACTTTGTCCTTGACATAGAGTAGCAACGGGATAAATAGTCGTGGGAATAGGATCTGCAGAAGTTGGATCTTGAAACTCGAATGCGTCATTAAACCCAGATAAGTATCCATACGCACCTGTACTTCCATTACCGGTCAGCCATGCTGCATGAAAGAATCCTTCTGAAGTGAGAATATTATTGAGCTGAACAACACTATTCGGAAATGTTGCGCATTTCCATCCAACCAAACCGGGTACGTTATTAATAATCACACCGGGAACAGCGTCATAGTCCACGCCATTGAACTTGAGTGTAGGCTCTGCAGTTGGCGGAATCAGTACAGGCATGATTTCATTTAGTCCACCAATATTGAATTTCGAAAATTCGATATAACGTGAACCGGTACAACTGATTTCAGGCATGGCACTCATATCGACCTCTTCATCTTGAGAGCAACCAGAAATATGATAGGCAAAAGCGGGCCTGTCGGTTCTGAAATAATGCGGCGCACCGAAAGCTCCGGTCATTGTCCAATCATAGTATTGACCGGCGTTTATTGTTGCCGCCGGTGTACCCGAACCGTCAATGTAGATATTCGTGTTATTTTGTGTTGCTACGATAATACCATAGTCCCAAGGGTTATTGTTATTCCCTTTAATCATTACCCACTCAAAGCCTGCCAATTCGATGGGAACAAGTTGGTCTGTGCCACCATCTGCCGCGTTGGCACCTGCTCCTGCAATACGCGTGTGGGTTGAACCACTTACTACAGCAATGTCCTTATTAGATACCACATGTGATCCACAGACGTGTTGAACCGGACTATTGCCTCGAATTAAATAGCTCTGTCCGGCTTGAAGTGTCACGGTGTGTGGATTACTCAAAGCACCTGTTCCGCTATACATAGTAAACGGCGTTGTGAAAGTAACCGTAGTATTGTTTTCCATCGCCATCACGGAAATGAAGTGATATTCAGCAGTACCGTAGTTGGCATTTAAATTTCGAACTTGTGATCCGCACCAAAAGTCTCGACCCAAGGCATTTTTTCCTTTTAACGTAACTAATGTTTGGTTCTCACTACCCGCGACGCGATGTACACATTGAATTGGCGCAGTAGAAGTCACTTGCAATCCTCTATTCAGGTTAGCAACACCAGCAATGTTTGTTTGTCCCAAAGTTGGACTTAATGGAATAACCAACGGTGTGCCCGAAACCACGGTTCCGTCAAAAACGAAAGTAGTTCCATCAGAGGTTTCCACGTGCACACTCACCGGAAAATCAAATGGCGTCGTAATGAATAAATTCGACGGTTGATTTCGTGATGACACACCTACTTCCCAGAGCGGGGGAAGCCAAAATTCGGTGTCAAACTGGGCAATTCCGGAGTTGACCAAGCCCAAAGTTAGGCCAAGCATCACTAGGATTTTTGAATAGGATTGAGTAAAAAGACTTCTCATGTGTCGAAGGTTCGCTCGTTGGTAAAGTATTGTCAGTGGCTAGGTGAGGAAAGCCGATAGATGTAATCAAGATGCATTTTTCGGCATGGTAAAATTGAGAGTTCATTGAAGGCGTTTTTTGCCTTTGTAAACAAGATTTCAACACTTCAACGTTTATCGTTGAATTTCACGAAAAGAACGATGAAAAGTCTCATTTTTTCGCTGATTTAAAAGTTAGGCTCGACCAAAATTTTCCCCAGTGTTTAGTGATTTGGAATTTATTTTTGTTCCATAAAACAACTCTTGTATGCATAATAATGCACTGTCCGAGAAAATTGCACAAACGCGTTCTGAACTGATTCAGCATCCACTTTACACCCAAATCCGCTCTGCGGAGGATATGCGAACATTCATGGAACACCACGTTTTCGCTGTTTGGGATTTTATGTGTTTATTAAAAACGTTACAATCGGGATTGACATGCACTTCTTCCCCGTGGGTCCCTGTTGGAAAAGCGTCAACGCGCTTTCTCATCAATGAAATTGTGGTCGGTGAGGAGTCTGATCTAGATGACGAAGGCCAGCGGTTAAGTCATTTCGAAATATACCTAAAGGCGATGGAAAAAGCGGGCTGCAACATGCAACCGATTCAAAATTTCATTGAATTGATCATGAAAGGTGTGCATGTTGAAACAGCGTTAATTGAGTCAAAAGCACCATCGGCTTCTGCAGCCTTCGTTCGCTCTACTTTTGAGGCGATCCAATCAAATAAATTGCATGTGGTGTCGGCAGTTTTCACCTACGGCAGAGAAGATCTCATTCCTGAAATGTTTCATGCTATTGTAGAACAGTTGCGTGCAAATTCCCCGCAAGAATGGTCCACTTTTTTATACTATCTCGATCGACACATTGAAGTGGATGGCGGTCACCACGGCCAACTCGCGCTTCAAATGAATGAGGAACTCATAGGGGGAGATGAACTAAAGAGAAAAGAGTCGCAAGAGTTTACCATTAACGCATTAAAAGCACGCATTTCCCTTTGGGACGGTGTACTACAGGCCATTCATTCTCCGGTAAATTCGTATTAATGTCGAACAACAAGATTGCCGGCACTTTGCCCTTTTTCGGTGACCACTTGCACATGATACATTCCATCCGCCCAATCTGACAAATCAACAATTGCGTTTTGTATGGGTTGTTGGGTGAAATCGCGAGAATAGACAATGCGCCCCTGAAGATCATAGATTCGAATTTGTTGCATGTCTTGGCCCAATTGGGTTTGAATCAAAAAACGGTCTGAAGCTGGATTAGGATATAGATTAAAATCAGCAGGTGCGAGATGTACTGCCACATCGGTAGCGAGCACAAGCACTTCACTTTCGATTTCACAGCCATAAGAAGTGGTAACCACAACAGCATAATTTCCCAATGCAGGATTTACCAAATAGAAAGTGGTCGCACCATCCAATTCCAATCCATTGTAAAACCATTGATACGATTCATATAAATCGTCCACATATATCTCCATTGCGACAGGATCATAGATTGGAGTGATGCTCGGACAGAATAGATAAGGCTCCGTCTCGATAGAACAGCCAAATTCATTTGTAATTACCGCAGTATAATTACCGCCATTGGTCATTGCAAGAGAAGAATTGGTTTCGCCGTCAATAGGCACTCCGTTATAATACCACACATAAGTGTTGCTTCCAGGATCGGTGCACGAAATGGTGTTACCAGATGTGCTGATGCTATTGTCAGGTAAACCAAAAATGGTGATGTCTGTTTGATCGGTAATTGAGGTGGCAACGCTCAAAACAACTACCGCTGTGCCAACTGTGCCCGAGCCAGTGTTGATGATCTGATCTCCTGATGACATCGCAATTGCATTGGTACCCAAGGCGTCGTCGCTCGTTACGGTATCATCATCCCAAAACTCAATGGTATAGGGAGGCGTGGTCAAGGGAATGTTTAATCCTGTCCAGCTCGGCGAAGTGGTATCGTCTATTACGCTTGATGTAAACACAGACGCACCGCTGCCATCGATAAGGTTGAAGTAAGGATCGGCCGGACCACTAAAAAACTCATCCACATCTCCTTCACCATTGGTGCTGATATTGCTCAAATTCACCTCTTGCAACAGATAATCAGCAATGGTTGTGGTTAGTGAAACCGTGTATGTTCCCGGCGCATCGTAACTTGTTGATGGATTGGGTAAATCGCTTACTAGTCCATTCCCAAAATTCCAATCGTAGGTGGTTTGTTGGCTATTTGAACCACTGATTAGCGCCTCATAGTAAACATTGAGGTTTCCGCACCCCGCCACATTATCCGCAGTAAAACTCGCTGTAGCCACGTCGCCCGGATCAATGATCAACGTATAGGTGAAACTTTCACTCTGATTAATTTCAAACCCAAAAGCCGAAGCCAATGCATTGACATTGATCAACACGTTATAGGTACCGGGCAATAGCGGTGTTCCGCAAATGGTGGCGCATCCCAAATTGTCTCCATCAGCGGGATAGTAAATACCATCCGGATGACTCAATGTATATATGGTTCCAAATGGCAATCCAGTAACAGAAGTGATGTCAATTTGCAAAAGTGTGGCCTGAATTCCAGAAGAAGGATCATTGATATCAGCAGGAAGATAAAAAGTCAGAAACTGCTCATAATACTCCCCTGCCTGCCCATTTGGAAGTGTTTCAGGACAAATCGTCGGAAATCCATCAGCACTGGTGCAATTCACATCCGCCGTGCACTCAGCACATTGGCTTATTGAGGTCAGGTGAAAAGCACTTAAAAATGCAATAAGGAATAGGAAACGGATCATGGTTAATTTGGTTAAAATAAGCTTAATGCAATAATAAGCAGAAAGCATTTCAAATCACTACTTTTGCTAGCCAAATCAAATTCATCATGAAGAGAATTTTACTACTTCTTTCGATGGCATTCGCCATTTCATCTCAAGCCCAAGTGGTGATCAATGAGGTGGATTGTGACCAAATTGGAACCGATGCTGCTGAGTTCGTCGAACTCATCGGTGAACCGAACACTTCCCTTGACGGGTTGGTGGTGGTGTTCTACAATGGATCAAGTGACCTATCATACAACGCGTTTGATTTGGATGGATTCACTACGGATGCCAACGGTTTGTTTGTTTTAGGGAATCCTGGTGTAAATGGAGTTGCAATAGAATTCCCCGGAAACGGCCTTCAAAATGGCGCGGATGGCGTGGCCATCTACGTTGGAGATGCCTCTTCATTCCCCATGGACACACCGGCTACCGCAGCCAATTTGATTGATGCCGTAGTTTATGGAACTGCTGATCCGGAAGACACCGGCTTGATTGCCATCTTAACACCAGGCCAAATTCAGGTAGATGAAAGTTCAACAGGCAATTCGACCACATCGGCTAATGCACGCGTTCCCGATGGTGGAGATGCTTTTGACATTTCAAATTATGTTACACAAGACCCAACTCCGGGCGCATTCAATGCCGGAGCCGCCCCCCTTTGTGCAGCAGGTGATGTTTTTGGAGCCGAAAATGCAACTTCATTAACATCATGCACAGAGATAGACGAGGACGCATTTTCTTTCTTCAACAACTCAGTTTTACCTGCCACGAATTATTGGTATGCCATTACTGATGTCAACGGCAACGTTATTGCTTTGACCGAAATAGGCTCCTTTGATTTCGATAGCTTCGAAATCGGAGAATATCATGTTTATGGATTCACTTTCTCTGGAAATATCGTGGGCGAATGGTTGGGACAACCCGTTGATCAATTGACTTCAGATGATTGCTCTGATGTTTCCGAAACGTTTATTGTGATTGATGTAATCGACTGCACGCTTCCTACTTGTGAAGGTGGCAGTTTGGTATCGACTTCTTTGAATTATACCTTTTGTGACGACGCTGTAGATCAATTGATTTCATTCTCTTTTGAAGGAAACTCTCAAGATGGTCAATTGACCACGGGGCTGCTTACCGATGAAAACAATCTAATTGTGAGTATCATCGAAAATAATACCATCGATGTGGCTGAATTGACGACAGGCAATTACCGCATTTGGGGGTTGACTTATTTCGCAGATCTCGATCCAACTACCATCGAGCCTGGTGACGACGCCACGCAAATCATCACCACAGGGGCTTGTTTGGCATTGACTGCAAACTATATCGCCATCACCATTGTGGAATGTACGTTTGAAAATGCTTGCCAATCATTGATTATTTCAGAATACTTCGAAGGAACTGGGTTCAACAAGGCCATCGAGCTTTACAATACGTCCAACTTCCCGATCGATTTGGATGCTTATGAAGTGTTCCTATATGGAAACGGATCACCAACGTATACTTCAGCATTTGCTCCGCTTGGTATTTTGAATGGTGGTGAAACATTTTTGATTGTTCACCCACAAGCCGATCAGGAACTTCTCGATATCGCCGATACCTTGAGCACCGTGACAAATTTTAATGGTGATGACGCTGTTGTTTTGACCGAAAATTTGGAAGCCATAGACGTGATTGGTGAAGTGGGCGTAGATCCGGGAACCGAATGGACAGTCGGTTCTGGGGCCACTGCCAATTACACTTTGATTCGATATGATTATGTCACTGCTGGAAATGCTTCATGGTCGATTTGTCAAAACCAATATTATGCAGGTGAAAGCGTTGCATATTCCACTTTAGGTAATCACAGTTTTTTACCATGCAGCTCTATACCGCAATTTGGCTTTGTTACTTCAGCTATTAGTGTGAGTGAAGAGGTGGGCACCGTGGCGGTAGAGATTATCGCTTATAATATTCCCGAAGCAGCAGAAATAGCCATGTATTTTGCTGATGGTACAGCCTTGTCTTCTGAAGACTATGTTGATGCCGGTCCTGTGGTTGTTGCTTTTCCTGCGGGAAATTCAATACAGACAGTGAACATTGAAATTACCAATGATGATGTAGAAGAAGATTTTTCTGAATATTTTTCACTTGAGCTTTCTGCTGCGTTTGAAGTCGATTTTATCACACCTGAAATGACCATTACAATTGAACTGAATGATCAGTCATTTCCCGTTTATCCTATTGAAGAGGTGACTGGTTCTACAATAGATGGTGTATTGGATAGCCTCGACGTGTTCTGCGAGTTACGTGGTATCGTTCACGGAATCAACTTCAATGCTTCAGGAGTTCATTTTCATTTGATTGATGAAACGGATGGTATTCGTGTATTTTCCGCCGATCAGAATTTTGGCTACACCGTTACCGAAGGGGACTCAGTGCATGTTGGCGGCTATATTGATCAGTTCAATGGTCAATCGGAGATTCGTCCGGATTACATTACGTTGATTGATGGTGGACATGATTTGGAAGTACCAACCGTGGTGACATCGCTTTCTGAAGCCAATGAAAGCCACTTGGTGACATTTGAATGCGTTCGCGTGAGCAATCCAGGTTCTTGGACCAGCTTTGGATCATATTTCATGGTGAATACCGATGATGGCACCAACAGCATTCCGGTGCGCATTGATGGAGACACTGAAATCTTCCCAAATGATGTCATTGAAGGCCATTTTACCTTAACGGGAATTGTTGAACAAGATGATGCCTCTTCTCCTTTTGATGGAGGATATTTTATCCAACCCCGCTATTACGCTGATGTGACCGAACAAGTGGTGGCATCGTTCACTATGCCAGATCCGTTGATTTTCGATTTAGGAGGATCTGTTGTAGAATTTAATAACAACAGTGTAGGCGCAGCATCTTATGAATGGGTATTAGGCGACGGCACAACATCGAATGAAGAGATTGTGATTCATGAATACAGCTATGATTTCCTTTCGGAATTAGCGGAGATAGAAGTGTCATTGACTGTTACAAATGAGTTCGGGTGTGTAGACGTTTTGAATCAAGTAGTAGACGTTCTTTTCATTTCAGTGGTAGAATTGAACAATGTGGCTGTAACCGTGTTCCCAAATCCTGCGCAGGATCACTTGTTTATCAATGCCGATCTTTTGATTGAATCATTCGAAATAATGGATGCTGCCGGTCGTGTTGTTATGCGCGATCAAAATGTCAATCGCCTGATGACCGAATTGAATGTCGGTTCATTGGCTGGCGGTATTTACATGGTGCATATTGTGGGCAGTGGATTTGAAGGAAACTTGCGCTTTATCAAACAATGAGAAAAGCAATAGGATACATACTCAATGGTGTATTGGTGATAGTACCAATAGCCATTGTTGTTTTTATTATTTACAAAGTGCTGGTATGGCTGAGCATTCCCTTTGTCAGCTTGCGTGAATCGGGTTTGACCGCTCATGAAAAGGAATTAACGCATACGGAAATAGACCCTATCGGCATTCTGATATTGTTGGTTTCCCTCTTTGTTATCGGCTTTTTATGGGCGAAGCTTATCAGTGAGCCGGTGAAAGATCAATTGGGAAAATTGCTTGATCGCATTCCATTATACAAGAGTGTAAAAGACTTGATGAACGCGTTTGTAGGAAGTAAAAAGCGATTCAATAAACCGGTTTTGGTAAAGGTTAGCAAAGACCAAGACATTGAGGTGATCGGCTTCGTTACGGATGAAGATTTAGCGGAGTTGGGCGAAGAAATTCACGGAAAGGTGGGAGTTTACTTTCCGATGAGTTATAGTTTTTCTGGTCATTTGATGATTGTGCCGAAAGCCAATGTGCGCATTATTGACAAGAATTCTGTTGATGTAATGAAGTATATCCTTAGCGGCGGAATTGTGGAGATAGAGGGTGAGGAGCCCAACACTAAACCGAAATAGGTCAAAAATTAACTAGATGAATGCCGTAATGACAAAGTCAGGAGCTTTGCTTCTGTTGCATTTTATTGTGTTTATCTGGGGTTTTACGGGTATCCTAGGAAAGGAAATTAGTCTTCAATCGCAAGATCTGGTATGGTGGAGGATGGCTATTGCAGCCTTGAGTCTTGGAATTTGGGCGTTATGGAAGAAGTCCGATTTGGCTGTTTCGTCGCAAGACTTAAAGCTTTATTTTTTAGTTGGAACGATAACCGCAGCACACTGGATTTGTTTTTTCGAAAGCATCAAGGTGTCTAATGTGTCTACAGCTTTGGCTGTGATCAGCACCACTTCTTTTTTTATAGCGATTGTAGGGCCTATCATAAGGCGCACTGCATTTATTTGGCGTGAATTGGCCTTAGGGATCTTGGTCATTATTGGACTGTTTATCATATTCAAATTTGAGCCAGACAAAACCTGGGGAATTATTTTTTCCCTAATGGCTGCGCTTTTTGCGGCGATTTTTAGCAGTTACAATAGTGTCCTAGTCAAGGAAAAACCTCCTGTTCAAATCGCGTTCTATGAAATGATTGCGGGAGTGATTGTGCTCACTGGGTATTTGGTGGTGAAAAAATGGGATCTAGGCATGGATCAGTGGATCGTAATTCCCGGCGCTCGTGATTTTGGTTTGTTGTTGATTTTAGGCATACTGGCCACCGCTTTTGCCTTCGTTGTGAGCATTGAGATTATGCGTGTTTTAACGCCTTTCACGTGTGCCTTGACGATCAATTTAGAGCCTTTATATACGATTTTGATGGCGCTATTTCTGTATCGCGACGATGAGTTTATGAGCCCTCAATTTTATATCGGCGCGACACTTATTCTTTCTACAGTCTTTGTAGAGTCGTTGTTCTTGTATAAGAAGAAA
>JBMOFW010000071.1:0-13328 GCA_049318685.1 Flavobacteriales bacterium | reverse complement strand
TGATATTACCATTTGTAATTATGTGGAGTTGGAATGGCAATTCACCAAAGTAGACGTGAACGACAACGTGATCGCGGTCGAACCAATTTATGTAGAGAGTAATGTCACATCAAAATATTTGCGCATCAGTTGGATTCCGGATGTACAGCCGGGCGATCGATATCGGGTAAGAATTCGTCCCGTTTTTGACTATGGTGCTGGAGAATGGGGAACCGATTATCAACTTCTTTGTATAGCACAACTTCAAAGTTTATTCGAGGAAAATTTAGAAATGGCTGATTTACAGACAGCCGATCGTGTCAACCTTTACCCTAACCCGAACAATGGAAGTGAATTTCATATTCAACTAAATTCTGTCGAGTCAGGTGAAGCTCAAATACGCATATTAGACTCATTTGGGAAATTGGTGTACTCGAAAAAACGAGTTCTCGATCAGGAAAGTGAGCTGATTATCAAGCCAGAAGTTGAATTGCCTACTGGGTTATACTTTGTTGAAGTGGTATGCAACGGAGAGTTGAACCAATTGAAGTTAATCGTACAATAAAAAATAGAGCGAAAAAAAAAGAGCCAATCACATGATTGGCTCTTTTTTTTTTGGAAATATTTTTAGTTGAAGTTTGCCTCCAAACTTTGGAGAATTCCATTCAAGAGTTTTCTTTCTAATTCTTCTTTGCGATGAAGCTTGTCATCACAAAAATAGATTTTAACGAGCGTAGAATATTCCGAAAGCGAAATCAATTGTAACGTTAAACCATAACCTAAAATATGGCTTGCGTTGATGATTTTTGATTTTGACGTTTCAGAAACTTTATCAAGTGAAAAGCGAACATCTTTGATTTTTAAATCATCTGAAGTTCTGATTACGTGTGCGGCGTGCTCAACGATTATTTCGGCTGCATAAGATAATTCGTGTGAAAGAAATGAATCAGACCAACGAATTACCAAACTGCGCGAAAAAGCACTGTTTGATAGTATACCCATATCAGCGGTTTTTGTAAAAGGATGATCAAATATACTGAAGTAAAACTGAAAATCAAGCCTTTAAAGATTGATTAATCCAAAGGTAATCTTGCTAACGGTGGTTCAGATAGTTCAGATTTCAATCCGTTTGAAAACATAAAATAGGCTGCAACGCCGATCATGGCGGCATTGTCGGTGGTGTATTCGAATGGAGGAATGAAGGATTTTATCGCTCTTTTTTCTCCCAAATCGATGAAACTTTCCCTTAATACAGAATTAGCACTCACTCCTCCAGCAAGTCCAATGCTCGCTGGTTGAAATTGGTCAATCGCCAACTCCATTTTTTTCATCAAATAATGAATGATTGTTTTTTGATAAGAGGCAGCAAGATCATGGATATTTTCAGAAACAAAATTGGGATTGGTTTGATTCTCTTTTTGAATGAAATACAATAAGGAAGTTTTCAATCCGCTAAAGCTAAAGTCGAGCGCTCCCGTGTTTGGTATGGAAAATTTGAACTTCTTGGAATCACCTTGACGCGACAAACGATCGATATGTGGCCCACCCGGATAAGGCAATCCCATAACTTTCGCCGCTTTATCAAAAGCTTCACCAGCAGCATCATCAATCGTTTTTCCCACAACGTTCATTTCCAAGTGAGAATGAACCATAACCAACTGCGTGTGTCCTCCACTTACTGTTAAACACAAAAAAGGGAAGTTTGGAACACCCTTTTCAAAAGAAAAATCACTTCGTATGAAATGCGCCAATATATGGGCCTGCATATGATTGACGAGAACCAAAGGTTTGTTCAGCGCGATGCTTAGACTTTTGCAGAATGCAACCCCCACTTGCAATGCTCCTAATAATCCAGGACCATGTGTGCATGCGATTAGATCAATATCACTGAATTCAATGCCGGCGAATTTCAACGCCTCTTCTACTACTGGAACAATATTGGATTGATGCGCTCTGCTTGCCAATTCGGGAACCACTCCCCCATATTTTTCGTGAATAGACTGAGAAGCGATGATATTGCTTTTCACTTCTAAATCGAACAATACCGCAGCCGAAGTTTCATCACAACTGCTTTCCACAGCCAAGATTACCAACGGTTTATTCATTGGGAACCTCCGGAACAATAATCATCTGATCAAATCCTTCAGTTGAAGCTGACCTGAGTGTATCTCCATTTTTAAACCAAACAAAGCTTTGAACATTGGCATCCGGATTTTGCTCATACCAACTGCCACACTGCTCATATCCCATAATCATAAAAGATTCGCTGTAGACCTCAGATTCGGCCAAACTTTTGGAGACTACGCCTACATAAACGATTTCATTATCTACAGGATATCCATACGTTGGATCAAGCATGCTCTGTTTTTGCAATGGTGTTTTATAGACAAATGCGCCATCAAGAAGACGAATTTTTTGATCATTCACATCATTTGTTAGTCCGAATGGCACTTGCGTCAGTGAATCCAACAATGCGCCGTGATTGAAGGTGTAGTTTTCACAATGGATATGATAATGAGCAAGTCCTTTCGATCTAAAAAAATCAGCTATGCATTGCAGACCATAGGCCAACGCAAAATTATTCAAATCCAATTCGACACGCGGATCCGATTTTCTCAATATGGATTGTGTGTAGATCTGGTTTTCATCATAGACTTCATTCAAATCAACCACCGAATTATGGAATCCAACAAACTTGAATAATGAATCCAGGTTTGGTTCAAGTGCAGATCGATTGAATTGAATAACCATCCATTCTTTCTTAATCGGGTTGGTAGTGGGATCATAAAATTGACCCGCTTTATTGCTTAAATCCTTGGCCAGATCGAATACTAGCCCAAAGAACATGGCAGAGTCACGAAAAACAAATGCTTGATTAGTTTCTTTAAATCGGTTGAATCGCGCCAAGACACTATTAGAATCCGCCACGTTGAACGCATATTCAGCAATACCGATAATACTGTCAATTTGAAAACGATAATTCGTGGTATCACCAACAACTGAAATAACATACGGCTTGCCCAGAAAGACCCCCGTATATTCCTTTCCAATCAATGGTTGACGCTTCTCTTTACAGGCGAAAACTATTGAAACACAGAGAATACAGAAAAATAATCGTTTAAACACAATCATGGCGCGAACTTAGCGTGTATATTGGTGTGTGATTTATTTACTTAATCAAATATAACCAACAGGGTTATGAACTTTCGTTTTTTCTTTTTATTGAGTGCCGGGCTCATGATTCCATTGATTTTTCTTGGAGAATATCGGGAAGGAGTTTACAAATCAGGTATTCGAACGCCATTGTGTTTTCCTTCCGGAAATCCGTTGGGTTATCCTTTTTTGGAACTAAACAACCAAAATCCAATTGAATTTCACTTTGATGAAATGGGAGAAGAGATGGGATCTTACTTTTATGCTCCTATTCACTGTGATCACAATTGGGAGCCTACCGGGCTTACATCTTCAGAGTACATTCGTGGCTTTGGTCAATTGGACATCAACTCGATGGATTATTCATTTAATACGCAAGTTGACTTTGTACATTATCAATTTCAATTTCCCAATGACATGATGAAACCGACAAGATCGGGAAATTATGCCATCATCGTATTTAAAGACGAACTTGAGGATCCGAATAATATTATTTTAGTTTTCAGAGTAATCGTTTACGAATCATTAGTGACTATTGGTGGTGCCATGAAGAACAGTAGTTTGGTTTCTGAGCGCTATAAAAATCAAGAAATCGATTTCAACGTTGACTATAGTAATTACTCCATTTTTTCCCCTTCTCAAGATGTTCATGTTCAGATTCTACAAAACGGAAATTGGAATACGGCAAAAAAAGAGGTCAAGCCAACTTTTATAAAGCAAAATGAAATGGTATTTGATTTGGCCGAAGATGGAAATTTTAGAGGTGAATCCGAGTGGCGTGCTTTTGAATTGAAAAACATCAAATTTGCCAGCTTGGCCACAGAATACATCGCACTCGAAGAGGGTGTATATAATGCATATCTGAGAACAGATGAAATGTATGGCGTAAAAGCATATCAAAGTCAACCCGACATCAATGGTCAAGTTTTTATTCGAAACGATCTCGGTGATGACTCCTACTTAGAAGCTGATTATGTCAACGTTCATTTTTCTCTTAAATCACCGAGATTCCCCGAAGGTCATATTTATCTGGAATGTCGTGAAAGCCGTTTCAATCCTGAATTATTTGAATTAACTTATAATGAGCAAAAGGGATTGTATGAAGGGGTGTTTTCGTTCAAACAGGGCTATTATAACTATCGATACAAAGTGGTTGATGCCTACCATCCATCAGGAGATATTAGTCTGACCGAAGGACATCATTTTGAAACGGAAAACGATTATCATGTATTTATGTATAGCTTCGATCGCACGCTCGGACATGATCGATTGGTTGGGGTTGCAGCCTTCAATAGTGCGAATTGATCAATCTTCTTCGAATTCATAATCGGATTCTTTAAAATTCGTTTGACGTTGAATTTTCTTGTAATCCTTGTATTTGTCGCGTACAAAAATGAGGAAATCGTATTGCGAACTTGACTTCATGAACTCATCTGAAACATTGATGTAATCGATAAACGCATCAAATTCTTCATCGCTCAAATCAATGATGTCATAATCCACGTAATGATGAAATAACTCTTTGAGTAGACTTCGTTTTTGGTCTTCGTTTTCCATTTCCTTGACCAAACGTTTGCTTTTTTCCACTTTACTAAATTGCTGATACAAAAACGTAATTGGACTAGACATGGCATTCAAACCACTGAGCATATAGTCGTCTTCGTTGTAACCTAATTTTTCTATATCTCTTTGAATCGATTCCAAATCACGGGGCGCGAAGACTTCTACTACGTTTAATGTGGCAATGCGCTCTTCCAAATACAATGTGATCGAATAGCTTTCTCGCATTATGGAATCTTTAAAACAAATAGTTCGCGAATCGTAACCCAAAGAAGTGAACGACAAGGTATCCGATTTCAAACATTCGACAGAAAAACTGCCATCAGATTTACCGAACACCCCTTTTTTCGTACTCTGATTGACTACGATGACCGTTGAGATAGACTGATCATTCGGCTGACGAATCTTGCCCTCTACTTTAATTTTTACTTGAACAGAATCTGTTTGCCCAACAGCATGCTGGGTTAGCAATAAGAAAATAGGAACTACAAAAAAACAGATTCTGTGCATACTAAGAATATGATCAATCAAATTTACGACGGTTTAAGGTGTGATTTGTTACTGAAAAGTTAGTGTGAAATGTACACTTTTCTATATTTGAAGAGAAAACCAAGCCAGAATACATGAAAAATCTACTTTTATTCTTCTTTTTTTGCGTAGCAGCAAGTTCTGCTCAAGCTGTTTCTTTAACCCTTCGGGTAAATATGTCTAATGAAACAGTAGCTTCACAAGATGTTTTTGTGGCAGGAAGCTTTCAAGGTTGGAATTCTACTTCTAGTCCGATGACAGAAGAAAGTCCAGGAATCTATGCTTTCACGATTGATGTCGTAGAAGGCAGTTATTCCTACAAATTCATTAATGGAACCACCTGGGAAAATTTTTCCGGGGCTTGCTTGGTTGACGATGGAAGTGGTAATTTCAATCGCTCTGTGACAGTGGCTTCAGAATCCATAGATCAACCCGCGGTATGTTTCAATAGTTGTGATGTCTGTGAGCCCATTATTAATCCAACCGAAACCAATTTGATCACCTTTGTTGTGAACATGAGCAATCAGACCGTTTCCGATCAGGGAGTTCACATTGCAGGAAATTTTCAAGATTGGTCTCCTTCCGCAACGCTTATGGAATCCATCGGCAATGGGTTATATTCCATTACGTTGGAGCTGGATGAATGGGCGAATTTGAGTTACAAGTTCATCAATGGTAATGACTGGCCTCAGCAAGAAGTTGTGCCCTCAACGTGTGGTCTTCCTGACGGATTTGGAGGATATAACCGCATTACGGAAACGGGCACATACGATATTACCATCGGACCAATATGTTTCGGAGAATGTGCGAATTGTGAAGTTATCGTCGAACCCACTTTTGTTACGATGCTTTTCCAAGTGGATATGAGCAACGAAACCGTTAGTCCTCAAGGCGTGCATATCGCCGGAAATTTTCAAGGATGGAACCCGAATGGGACAGTGATGACAGATTTAGGTGGTGGTATCTACGAATTAACTTACCAAGTGGAAGCGAATTCGACAGTTGAATTTAAGTTTATCAATGGTTCCAATTGGTCAGATCAAGAAATCGTGCCGGAAACATGCGGCGTAGACGACGGAAATGGTGGATTCAATAGAACCTTTGATGTTGGCAATGAAAATGCTGTTTTTGGCCCAATTTGTTTTAGCACTTGCGCGGAATGCATAACTCCGGTGCCTGTAATGGTACTCCTTCAAGTGGATATGAGCAATACGCAAGTTTCCGCAGATGGCGTTCAAATAGTGGGAAACTTTAATAATTGGGACATTACGGCAAATCCCATGTCGGATTCTGGAAATGGAATTTATCAAGCATTGATCTTTGTCGATTCAGACCAAACTTTGAATTACAAATTTGTGAATGGAATCGACTGGAATGGAGCAGAAGTCGTTCCTATTGAGTGCGGACAAGATGATGGAAGTGGTATTTTCAATCGCACCATCGCTGTTGCTCAAGAAACCATTACGTTAGATCCCGTTTGTTTTTCATCATGTGATGCTTGCATCATTGAACCCATGGTAGATGTGACCTTTCAAGTGAATATGAGCAATGAGGTCGTTGATGCTAGTGGAGTCTTTATTGGCGGTTCATTTAATGACTTCACTCCTGCTCTTTCCCCAATGACTTTGATAGGAAGCGGTATTTATTCCTACACAACCAGTGTTCCAACGAATGCAATTGTAACCTATAAGTTTCTTAATGGATCTGATTGGACCGGTGTTGAAATTGTTCCTTTTTCTTGCGGCGTGGACGATGGCTTTGGTGGATACAATCGCAGTTTGACCACTGATGATGTTGACTTCACAATTCCGGTGGTTTGTTTTTCTTCTTGTGCCGATTGTCAGATATTTGTGGACGAAATGAGCGAGAATACAATGAGCATTTTCCCCAATCCGAGTGAAAATGTAATTACCATTACCGGTTTAGACCCCAATGATCCATTTATTGAAATTCATTCAATAACAGGAGGATTGGTGATGAAAATAGCCACTTCAGGCAGAAGCAACCTCACTTTTGATATCAGTTCTCTGCCGGCAGGCTTGTATTCCGTGATCACTTCCGATGGAAGTAATCGCATATTTTCTGTGGCAAATTGATCTATTTTGAATTTTTTTACCCCAATCAACAACCTTGATTGGGGTTTTTTATGTCTTCATTGTAAATTGGCTGCATGAAAATATTTGTTACCGCCATATTAACGATAGTCATTTTTCAGGGAAAAGCGCAAAACTTGTTTCTCAATGAAATCATTGCAGAAAATGTGAATGGCCAAATGGATGACTTTTTCCAAAGAGAAGACTGGCTGGAAATATATAACACAGGAGGAATAACAAATCTGGCAGGTTACTATCTTTCTGACGATCCAGATAGTCTAACTAAGTGGCAAATTCCGGCTACCAACGCAGGGGTCACAACCGTTCTTCCGAATAATCACATTATTTTTTGGTTGGATAAGGATCCTGAGCAAGGTGAAGACCACGTTGATTTTAGTATAAATAGTGATGGTGAAACGTTGACTTTGACCGCCCCTGATGGGGTGACGATAATTGATCAAATTGACATTCCCTCGATGGCTGGAGATATTAGCTATGGCAGAAGTTGTGATGGATGCGATTCTTGGCAATACTTCAACAACGTGACATACGATAATGATAATATTGAGACCGCTAATCCTACTTCTTTGGTTTTTATCAATGAAGTACAAACGAACAACGTGTCTACTTGGAAAGATTTGTCAAATGAGTACGATTCGTGGTTTGAGATTTACAATCCCAATGGCTTTCAAGTGAATATGGCCGGCTATACTATTGAATTATCAAATGGTTTAACGTGGACTTTCCCAACGAATGATCCTGTCCGAACAGCCATTCGATCAGGACAATTCAAATTGTTTTGGGCTGATGGCGAGCCGGAGGAAGGATCCCATCACACTACCTTCGTTCTGCATAATACTCCTGTTACATTAACACTTAAAGGACCTGACAATAGCGTTGTAGACACCTACGAAGTGCCCGCCATGCCTTCTGATCAAAGCTATGGTCGTCAAACTGATGGAAGTGTTACAAGCATTTTATTTGAGCATCCCACACCAGAAGTCACCAACGGACTTGTCATCGTCATACCGCCCGTTTTATTTATCAATGAGATATTGACGGTGAATGTCAATGACACGATGGACAATATTCTTCAACATGAGGATTGGTTTGAAATCTATAATCCGAATGCGTTTACGGTTAATCTTTCGGGCTATTATTTCTCAGACAATCCCGAGAATCCGCGCAAATGGAAGGTGCCCTCTTATGTACCAGACAGCGTTACTGTTCCCGCAAATGGATGGTTATTGTTCTGGGCGGATGAAGATGCAGATCAAGGCGCCGTTCATGCTAGTTTTAAACTCAATAATAGTGCTGAATCTTTGCGATTCACATCCCCAGATGGCATTACAATTATTGATGAAATTGCTTGGGAAGGCATGGATCGGGATACCTCTTATGGCCGCATTACAGATGGTTCTTCCGAATGGTGGAGTTTCATTGAATCGACGCCTGCGTTGAGCAACAATCAGGGGATTTTGTCTGTACATGAAGCCTATGAAAAAGATTCGGAAGTAAGCGTTTTTCCGAACCCATTTGGCACTATACTGCACTTTAACCAAGAATTGAATGTGCGTGTTTATGCCTTAGATGGACGCTTTATTGCTCAATATACTGAAGTGAAAACACTGAATACCTCTGATTGGATAAGTGGATATTATTTACTATCCTTTGAAAATGGGCAATTTGTAAGGGTAATCAAAAACTAGTACTTGATAACAGAAGAAACTCGGTTTCCAATTTTAATAAAGTAGATCCCGGGTACCCATTTTTTTGTATTGATTGAGTGATTCAAGTTGATCAGATTTTCAACTTGGATATTCTCTCCTAGCGTATTATAAACACTGAGCTTTCCGTCATTGGGAAGACGTTCGCATTGAATTGTCAATTCGTCAATGACCGGATTCGGAAATACAGACCATGCTTGGGAGTTTTCGACAATTCCAGTGAGGTGTTCAATGGTCACTATTTCTGAAACCACACATTCATTTTCGTCAATAATTTCAATAATATAATCGCCAGGCTCAGCGCTCACTATTTGATCAAGCAGCATCGGAGCACCATTAATAAAAAGATTAATGCTTCCTGTTCCCCCCGAGGCAGAAACTTGAATACTTCCAGGCAGATCATCAATTGAAGGAGTGATAACTGATTCAAGTAAGATTGGCGTCGCTTCTTGAATTGTGAAATCGAATTGGGTAAAACAACCGTTTTGATCAAGAATAATCAACTGATTATCTCCTATCGGTAAACTCTCTGGATTTTCTCCTGAAAAGATCAATGTATACAACCCAGCACCACCTGAAATATTCGAGACTACAACTGATCCATATTCGTCTTGAGCACATAACTCATGAATTGGATCTACGATTGCTGCAATTTGATCAGGTGAATTCAATGTTAGTGAGACTTCGCTAGCACAACCATTTTGAGAAATTGCTTGCACTGTGTAATCACCGGCAGCCAAATTATTAAAAGTGCCTTCTGTATTTTGTAATTCTCCTATCGTGAAAATGATGTTTTCCTCGTAGTTTGTATCAATCAGAATCTCGCCATCAGCATTACCAAAGCAAATTGGATGGTTTATGCTGGATACCAATTCTGGAGATGATTGCCAAGAAATCACCACTGTGTCGGTCAAAAACACAAATCCTGAATTGGTCGTAATTGTTGCATGATAACTACCGGGTTCATTGACTGAAAGGGTTGAGCTTTCTGCTCCCGTATTCCAAATGGTCGACACGACTTCTTGACCGACTGTTATATCAATGGTTTGTCCCGGACAGATTGTAGAGTCAAATGAAACCAGCGCATAGTTGGAAGATTCTACCGCTGTTTCCCCTTGGGTTATATGTATATTTCCTTGGGCTAAAAAATTAAAAAACCGATCAATAGTGCCATTCGGCCAAGTGACGACTAGCGAGTCTACCATTTCTGTTTGACCAAATCCAAAAATTTTTCTGTTTGAGTTTTGCCCGAAGTAAGATTCACCGCACAAAAGGTAACGTGTCTGCGTTTGACCATTCACGAAGACTTGAATTTGAGAACCTATTGCTGAAGCATTATCTGCCGTTCCTTCGAGTGTGATACCAATCCAATTCGAATTGCCTCCATCATTTTTCCAAAGATTGCTCGGATAAGGGGCGTTGTTATTGTGGTAATAATCGGGATATCCATCATTGTTGAAATCGCCCACAACATTGCAGTAAGTTGGTCTTATATCCTCGGCCAATCCCCATTCTGCTGACACATTGGAAAAATTTCCGTCACTATTTTGCTTGTAAAGAATATTTTGTGCTAAACCGTTAGTGGAGGTTGTTGTGGCAATCGTCAAATCGAGAAGCCCATCATTATTCGCATCCAGCCAATTTGCCCCCCAACAAAATCCGTATGTTGCCACGCCGACGCTTTCTGCAAGGTTTGTAAAAAAGCCAGCGCCATTATTGTCTAGCAGTACATTTCCGCCATAGCTATCCGATAAAAAGAAATCCGGATCACCATCATTGTTATAGTCGCCTACTGTTGCCGACATGGAATCTATTCCATAGGTGTAACCAGAATTGGCCGATGCTGGATAAAAGAAACCTTCGCCATTATTAATAAACAATTCGTTGACCCATTGGGCTCGGTCTATGATAACGTAAAGATCTAAGTGGCCATCTGCATTGACGTCTACAAAAACTGGTTGAAAAACGGCCCTAGGGGCGAGATATACTCCGCGAGGCGTAGTCACATCGGAGAATGTTTTATCGCCATTATTGATATACAATTGACTTGCAAACTCGGCTCCTGGATTGAGATTGGGAGTATAATATTTAGATACATAAAAATCCAAATCTCCGTCATGATCAATATCCGCAAAGGCTGCCCCTTGATAATTGTAGATGTTGGTTGAAAAACCAACTTGTTCGCTGACGTCCACAAACTGCATATCTCCGACTTGTTCAAACATATAAATTCGTCCCCCGCTTTGAGAAACGAATAAATCATAGTCGGCGTCATTGTCATAATCCACCCATAAAACAGCTTTAATTTGAGCACTGATGGCGAGTTCTATTCCGAGGTCAACTTCTTCAAATGTTTCACCATTGCTTACAAAGAATCGAACAAGTTGATTTCCGTCTGCGGTAGTAATGTCATCTGTTCCATCTCGATTAAAATCCACAAATGACGCACCATTTCCCCATACAGTGCTCTCGTGAACTACTGCGGTTTCTTCGAAATAATCATGCAAATTAAATTGCGATTTGCCTTGAAAAATAAGAAGACAGAAGAATATGAAAGACAGAATCTTCATGGTTAACTAAGGTAACTAAAAGACGAGAAAACATCTTCAAAGTTGCCCCACTTATCTGAATATCGCTTTTAGGGTATCGAACAAAATTTTCAAATCTGTAAATAGATTTTGATCTTCGAGATATTTCAAATTGAGTTGCAATTTTTCAGGCATAATCTCTTCAATATAGGTCTTCTCGGGATTATCGGATTTTTCCAAAACCTCATTTTCATTGACATATTTAATGGATGCGTAATCGGTCAGACCCGGTCTAATATTCAATACTTTACGTTGCTCCAAGGAATACAAAGCCACATATTTTGGCACTTCAGGACGTGGCCCCACTACAGACATTTCTCCAAAAAGTATATTCCAAAGCTGAGGAAGTTCGTCAAGCTTATATCTGCGCAAAGTGTATCCTATATTCGTAATTCGGCTATCACGCATACCCACAGTCAGTTGACCACCGGACTCAGCGGCCGGTCGCATTGTTCTGAATTTATGTAGCTTGAATTCTCGCCCATGACGCCCTACTCTGATCTGATGAAAAAAGGCGCCGCCTTTCGAGTCTGAAATGATTAAGACACTTACAATCAAAATTACCGGTAAAAGCAAGATTAACGCTAGCAATGAGGTAATTATATCAAAAAGCCTCTTCATCATTTACCAAGAATATTTCGAGTAAACTGAATGAGTTTTTCACAGATAAAATCAACATCTTCATCACTTAGGTTGAAATATACAGGTAGTGATATTTCGTTTGAGTAAGCTTTATATGCATTTGGAAATGACTCCATGCGGAATCCTTTGTTCTTGTAAAAAGTTAATAAGGGCAAAGGTTGGAAATGCACATTCACCGCTATTCCTTCCTGACCCAAAGCAGTGATTATTTCATCGCGCTGTTGTTCGCTGGCTCCGATCACATTGATCATGAACAAGTGATAACAACTTTCACCTTGAGCAGAAGTTAAATGAGGAAGTGCAAATAAGCCCGTATCGCCTAAAGTTTGCTGGTATTTTAAGCAGATGTCTTTGCGGCGATCCAAAGTTTCTTGATATCGTTCTAACTCCACTAAACCGATGGCCGCATGAAGATCGGTCATATTGCATTTGTACCCGGCTTCCACGATGTCATATCGCCATTGTCCTGCCTGTGTTTTTGATAATGCATCCTTTGTTTGACCGTGTAAGGCCGATACGTTTAAGCTCTTTCGAATTTCCGCATTATCAAAAGGAGCGGGCAAATTGAATGTCAATGCGCCCCCCTCAGCAGTGGTCAAGTTTTTTACAGCATGAAAAGAGAAACCCATCACATCCGTTTGGCCACCGACTCTTTTACCCTTGTAAATAGCTCCAAAAGAATGAGCAGCATCACTCATCACGAGGACTCTTCCCAGTTGATGTTGAATTTCATTTGATGCTTTGAACAACCCTTTTTTCTCGGTAGCTATTTGCATGATCAAGTCATAGTCAACAGGCAAACCACCGATATCAACGGCCATGATCACCTTGGTTCGTTCGGTAATCGCGTTTTTCAGCAAATCATAATCAATGAGAAATCCACCATCATTCGCTATATCTACCAACACTGGAGTGGCTCCGACATGTTCTACAATGTTTGCTGTAGCAGCATAGGTGTAGGCTGGTACGATTACTTCATCTCCCTTCCCTACTCCATACCAGCGAAGAATGAGCTCTGCCGCGTTCGTCCATGAATTCAAGCAAAGTGATTGTTCCAC
>JBMOFW010000070.1:0-13364 GCA_049318685.1 Flavobacteriales bacterium | reverse complement strand
GATTATGGTAAATATAAACTCACCGGTCAAAACGGTGAAGAGTTCCCAAAAGCGCCTTTGATGGAAGGCACGAAGTCATTGATGATGCAAAGTGATGCCTTATCACGCGCCATCAACAAATGTCTTTTTGCAACGGGCAATGATGATATGCGTCCGGTGATGAGCGGTGTGTTTTTCGAAATTCACGAAAACAGCATTCGTTTCGTCGCAACAGATGCGCACAAACTCGTTCGCTACTCGCGCAACGATGTGGGTGGAGAAAGCGCCTCGTTCATTGTACCCAAAAAACCTTTGAACCTTTTGAAAGGCTCTATGGGTTCTTTAAAAACTGAAGTGAAGATCGATTATACCGAAAACAATGCGCAATTCGTTTTTGAAAATGTGACATTGCTTTGTCGTTTGATCGAAGGCAAATACCCGAATTATGAAGCGGTTATTCCAAAAGAAAACCCCTTCAAATTGACCATTGATCGCTTGGATTTGCTGAATTCAATCAAACGCGTGAGCATTTTCGCCAATAAAACTACACACCAAGTGCGTTTGCGCATGGGTGGTAGCGAATTGAACATTTCTGCAGAAGATTTGGATTTTGCTAACGAAGCACAAGAGCGTTTGACATGTACCTATGCCGGTGATGATATGGAAATTGGTTTCAACTCACGCTTCTTGCAAGAAATGTTGAGCAACTTGAATTCTGAAAATGTCAACATCGAAATGAGCGCTCCAAATCGTGCAGGTATCCTAACCCAAGTGGAACCGGATGATGCTGCAGAAGATATCCTTATGCTCGTAATGCCGGTAATGCTCAACTCATAGTCGAGTTTTTATCCCGAAATTGAATAGACTCCACAGAGCCCGTTACACTTGTGTTCGGGCTCTGTTCTTTTTCTAGCCAAAAGGGATTGTCATCCGGAAGTTCCGGTTCAATTTCATAACGATATACTTTGCGCGGTGGACCTTGGTTTCTGAAAACAATCGCCGCAATCAAGCCCATCAAAAATCCAGACAAATGGCCTTCCCAAGAAATTTTAGTGTCAATAGGGAAGAGGTACCATACCAACGAACCGTAATACAGGCTCACGACAAGGGTAACACGAGATAAAGTTGGGTTTTTACGAATAATGCCACTAAGAAAGAGAAAGGCAAATTCTCCGTAAATAACCATGCTAGCGCCGATATGAAGCGTCGGACGGCCAATCAACCAAAGTACTATACCTGATAGCAGCAAGACAAACACAAACGTTTTGATTGCAATCGATCGGTAGAAATAGAACAAAAGGCTGTTTAAAACGACAAATGCCAAGGTGTTATGCCAAATATGGGAAAGGCTCCCATGTAAAAAGTGCATTGTAAAAATGCCTTTTAATCCGCTAATGGTGCGAGGTACCATGCCGTATTGTTTTAAAGGAAAGCCCAAATATTCATCCATAACGAACAGGGACCAGGCTAGGATGAGAAAGAGTAGTGTAAAGAAAAGAGCGTCAAACAGATGCAAACGTTCCGGATTGACTTTCTGATTAATATTTGTTAAATTCACTGAATTCACTCTTTTTTATTTAATTTTCACTCACTAAATCATTGCCTCATGAAACGGATTATTCTTACTATTTCTGCATCAACGTTGCTAAGTGCTGCAGCACTCGCTTCGAATGGTAAAATTTCCGGACCCGGCGACCAACAAAAACCGGCCGAACAAAAATCGACCTTTGGGCTTTCTGATGGTTATTTCTCTATTTTCAATATCTTTTTTCCCGAGTCACCAAAAGCAGATACAACGACCATCAAGTTGCCGGCGCCACTGAACAAGAGCAATGCCATCCCCAAGAAGTGACGAATTGGCGGTGATAATTGTCTTTTCTAGTTGACTTATCCGCTATTTTGGCGGCATGAAAGTCGCCAATATCAATTCTCATCAGACCATTCCCTCATCAGAACTTATTCTTCGACCTGATGGCAGTCTTTACCATTTGGGTGTTTTACCGGAGCATATTGCACCGCGTATTATAATTGTCGGCGACCCAGAGCGGGTACCCTTGATATCTGCGCTCTTCGAAATCATTGAATTCAAGGTGGAAAGCCGAGAATTTGTGGTGCACACAGGCATTTACAAAGACAAACGGATCACCGTAGTTTCATCGGGTATCGGGGTAGACAATATTGATATTGTCCTCAACGAACTGGATGCCGCAGTGAATGTGGATCTGAATTCGCGCACCCCAAAAGCGCAACTGACTTCTTTAGAAATAGTGCGCATTGGCACAAGTGGGAGCATTCAAACGGATATTCCAGTTGGAAGCTTCGTAGCGAGCACAGCAGCTTTTGGTCTAGATGGTGTTCCTTATACCTATGGAGCACAGTTGGAAACGGATGAGGATATAATCGTCACGGCATTGCGCAGTGAAATTGAACAACTCCGCAATCATTCAGGACTATATGCAGCGAGGGCGAATCGTGAACTTGTGGATCGCATCGCTTTTGATATGGTGCAAGGCATTACAGCCACGCAAAATGGATTTTATGGGCCTCAAGGACGCACTGTTAGATTGCATTCTGTAGTTGAACCGATACTTTCAAGGTACGCTAGTGTGGAAATTGACGGTCAAAGAGTTACCAATTTCGAAATGGAATGTTCTGGTATATATGCGCTATCTTCTATGCTGGGACACAAGGCATTAACTGTCTGCGCGATACTGGCCAATCGGGCGTCAAAAGAATTTCACAAGGACCCGTCAAAAAGTATTGAAACCCTTATCAGCACTGTGTTGGAGCGATTTTGAATAGGGGTGTGTGGATAAGCACAATTTGCCTGTGAATTCCGCTGCCTTTCCTCGGGTACTTTTGGGATGTTGCTTACCAATAAAGCCCTATGTACAACGGACAGGTTAATGCGTTAATTTCTCTTATCGAAGACCCGGATGAAAGCATCTATGAACAGGTGCGTTCAGAGTTGAAGAATTATGGAGAAGAGATCATTCCCCATCTCGAACATTTTTGGGAGTTGAATGATTTTGGCCCGTTGTTTCAAACGCGCTTGGAAGAGCTGATCTCGAGCATTCAATATGAATCGGTATACAATAGGCTAAAAAAATGGGTGGCATCTGAAGAAAAAGATTTGCTGGAAGGCGCTTTGATCATCAACAGATATGGCTATCCCGGTGCAGATGAAGAAGATTTGAGACGTATTGTATCCCGCATTCGACAGGATATTTGGCTCGAACTCAATGATAATCTTACGGCAGTTGAAGTTGTTCGCGTATTCAATCACATGTTATTCAAAGTACATGGTTTCGAAGGGGATCGCGATCATTATGATCAACCTCAAAACAGCTATTTGAGCGATGTGTTGAGCTCCCGCAGAGGAAATCCGCTTACCCTAAGCATACTGTATGGATATCTTGCTAAAGCATTGGATATACCGTTATATGGAGTGAATTTGCCTAGTCATTTTATTTTGTGCTATCTGGATCTGGATCCGGAATTCAAAGAATGGGGCATGACCGAAGAAGACGCTGATGTATTGTTTTACGTCAATCCCTTTAGTCAAGGCACAATGTTGATGAAAGAAGAGATCGACGAGTTTTTGAAAAATCAGAACTTACCGCTCGATGATCGATTCTACCGCCCTTGCTCCAATATTGAAATTATCAGTCGAATGATCAACAATTTGATCCATTCCTATATCGCTAAAAATCAAGAAGAAAAGGTGCGAGAACTGAAAGCGCTGCAAAGCGTTCTGCTCGAATGGGCCATTTAAGAGCAACCTTTGAAGAGGCTACCTCCCGCGTAATAAGCGGCGACTAACCAAAAAATCCCTTTGATTAAAAAGAAAAGAAAACCGGCGATCCCCAATCGCTTCAGGGTTTCTTTGACTGTTTTTTTTTCTTTGGTGGGTTCCAATCGGTGAAATTTTCGTGGGCAAATGTGAGGATATTCTCTTAACATTTTTATAAAATCGTTGCCTATTTTAGCGCATTTACTAGCATCTTTGACTTTCCATATTGGATTTGATTTATGAAGAAAATTCTTGTAGCCAATCGCGGCGAAATTGCACTGCGTGTGATGCGCTCAGCCAAGGAAATGGGTATCGCTACTGTAGCCGTATTTAGCGAAGCCGACCGCAATGCACCATTCGTGAAATATGCTGATGAGGCTGTTTGTATCGGTCCGGCGCCTTCCAATCAAAGCTATCTGAAAGGCGACAAGATTATTGAAGTTTGCAAAGAACTCGGAGTGGATGGAATTCACCCCGGATATGGATTTCTTTCTGAAAATGCTGGATTTTCTCAAAAAGTAAAAGATGCGGGTTTAATCTTTATTGGTCCTGACCCACATAGTATTGAAATGATGGGAAGTAAGCTTGCAGCCAAGGCTGCCGCTCGGAAATACAATATCCCTATGGTACCTGGTACCGAAGACGCGATCGATGATGTCGAAGAGGCCAAGAAAATTGCTTTGCAAGTGGGGTTACCAATTTTGATCAAAGCGAGTGCAGGTGGCGGCGGTAAGGGAATGCGCATTGTAGAAAATATTGAAGAGCTCGAGGAACAAATGACTCGAGCCATTTCTGAGGCAGAAAGTGCTTTTGGAGATGGATCTGTGTTCATTGAGCGCTACGTAGCCGGACCTCGGCATATCGAAATTCAAGTGTTGGCTGATCGCCATGGCAATGTGCTATATCTTTTTGAACGTGAATGCAGCATACAGCGTCGTCACCAAAAAGTGGTGGAAGAGGCTCCTTCAGCGATTTTGAGTCCCGAAATGCGCGCCGCTATGGGACAGTCGGCTGTGGATGTGGCGCGTTCTTGCGATTATGTGGGAGCAGGTACGGTGGAATTTCTTGTCGATGAAAATTTAAATTACTATTTCCTCGAAATGAATACACGCCTCCAAGTGGAGCATCCCGTGACGGAGATGATCACCGGCGTGGATTTGGTCAAAGAACAAATTCGCATTGCTCGAGGTGAAAAGCTTTCTTTCACACAAGAGGATTTGAAAATCAACGGACATGCCTTGGAGATTCGTGTTTACGCGGAAGACCCAACCAACAACTTTCTTCCTGATATCGGGAAATTAGTGACTTACGAACGTCCTTCGGGCCCGGGAGTGCGTGTTGACGACGGTTTTGAAGAGGGTATGGATATTCCGATTTATTACGATCCCATGATCGCGAAGTTGATTACGCATGCTGCAACCCGCGAAGAAGCCATTAGCCGAATGGTACGTGCCATTGATGATTATAAAATTACCGGAGTGCAAACAACGCTTGCATTTTGTTCTTGGGCCATCACCCACGAGGCGTTTAGATCTGGAAATTTTGATACCCATTTTGTAAAAAAATATTACACACCTGAAGTTTTGCAAAACCAAAACGATGATGAGGCTTTCATTGCGGCGCTTGTCGCTACGCAGGTTTGGGAAGATTCAAAAAAGAAGACGGGGACAGTCGCAAATGTAACCGGCCAAAAAACGTCAAACTGGAGAACCGCGCGTTCATGATTGCATAATTTGGCGTAAATTTCGTTGAGCAACTTACCATGCGCTTTTGCGTATACGTTCAATGATGATTAGAATAGTCGCGATCTTGCTTTTCTTTTGTGGTGCACTGCACGCATCTGCGCAGTGGCCCAAGCCTGATTCTATCATCGCGGAATTCAGTATCAATACATCGGAATTCAATTCAATATGGCGCATAACCACCACTGATACTTTTGCGGTCGCCACGTTGGCCCCACTTTCTGTTCAATCCTATTGCCCTAATAGAGCAAAAAAACGTCAAAGTGATCGATTGCAAGCGAAGGTGGTAAAAGTTTATCCCTACGCTAAAGCCGCCGGAGACATCATGCGTGAATGTGAAGTCATGTGTATGAATGCCAAAAGTGCGAAAGACCAAAAACGACTTTTAAATGAAGCTGAAGAAAAATTGAAATCGCAGTTTGAAAAAGACCTACGCGCTATGACGATCAGCGAGGGGGTTTTGCTCATTAAGCTGATCGACCGTGAAACGGGAAATTCGAGCTATGCGTTGGTCAAAGAGTTGAAAGGTAAAATGTCTGCCTTTATGTGGCAAGGTGTGGCGCGTGTTTTCGGGCACAATCTCAAGGACGAATATGATCCACTTGGTGAAGATGCAGAAGTGGAAAATATCGTTGTTCAAATTGAGGATGGCACTATTCCCTATACACCGCGACAAGGAGTGCATCTCGCCTCCAATTAAATCAATGGGACAGCAAAGCCTGTTTTAGCAATAACAACCCTTCGGATGCACCTTTCGGAATGGCTTTGAGTCGGTGGGTGTTCTCCAGCGTCTCCGCACTCGGATCTACGATGTATTGAGGAATATCCGGCCGTGTTTCGTAAATCAAAGACGCCGCAGGATAAACTTGAAGGGATGTACCTACAACTACAAATAGGTCGGCCTCGCTGCAAATCTCAGCGGCTGGACCAATCATTGGGACAGCTTCACCAAACCAAACAATATGGGGCCGCAATTGCGCACCCAATGGACATCGATCACCCCATTTTAATTCCCATCCGGTTATTTCAGTAACGAAATTGGGGTTGGCGGTGCTTCGCGCTTTGGTGATTTCGCCATGCAGATGCAAGACGTTGGAACTGCCTGCGCGTTCGTGCAAATTGTCGATGTTTTGCGTGATGATATGCACATCGAAATGGCTTTCTAACTCCACTAAAATCTCATGTCCACGATTGGGCTTAACTTCCAATATACGCTTCCGTCGTTGGTTATAAAACTCAAGGACCAAAAGTGGATCCCGCTGCCATCCTTCAGGCGAGGCTACATCCACGATGCGGTGGTTTTCCCAGAGACCATCCGCTCCGCGAAAGGTGGGAATGCCGCTTTCGGCGCTCATTCCCGCTCCTGTAAGCACCACTAATTTTTTCATCAATATTTCATTAATGAATACAAACAAAGATTAACGGCTTGGCGGTGATTTTTGAGGAAACCAAGCAGCTTCTTTTTGGGAATCGAAACGAGTACGCCGTTTTCAAATTCAACTCCAGAAGCATCGACTATTTTGCCATTCGAAACGGTATACACGAAATATTCAAATTGACCATCATTGTCAATGTCCAATTCATTCAAACGGGTTGTAATGGCGCGTTCTTTACTGATTGTCGAACGATTAATCTCTTCGCTCAAACTTGAAGGCATGCAGCAGCTACCATCTGGTAGAACAACATGATTGTCTTCACCAAAGTAAGCAGATTCACCACAGTCAAACGTGCTTCCATTGGCCTTCATGGCTGCTGATACCGCATTGATTTTTTCCAATTGCTTTCCTGTCCATTCCGGGAAATAAAAATTGCCTGAGGAGAAAATGAGTTGGTCGTCAACATCCGCTCCTGTAGTAACAAGGTAATAAGGGGCAGAATCAAATGGAATTGTGCTGATTTCACTCCAATCCGAACGCGCGCTTTTCTTATGCTTGATATAATATGTGTTCGTAGTAGAAGAATTGATGATCATGACATCGTTTGAAAAATTTTCTTCCATGTTCCATCCGTTGCCAACAGGTAAATTCGAAATTGCCGCAGGCAAAGCGAGTTTTATTGGATGCCAGACACCATTTTTATGCTCAAATTGCATGAAGTCAGAATAGGAATTGTAGGATATGGTCATGTAGTCAATTTGACACATACCGGTCTCATAATCCAGAATATTAAAGCCAATTACAAAAGCAGAATCACTGTAAATTTCAGCACTGATTGCCGCATAGAATTTATCTTGAATACCAGGAATTGCTTCATTCAAGTACTCAAACTCATTGGAAACAAAACTCAATGCACGCATGCGACTCAAATCACTTTTACTTTCTTCGTTAAAAATCAATTCGCAGTAATCATTCAAACTGTAGTACGCAGAACGGTAATTTTTACGCAGATTAAAATATTCGGTAAAATTGAATTGCGAGGAATACATCGCATCGACCATATAGAAAAGGTCTTCATTTCCTTCATTGATCGCCTGATCCGAAATCGCTTTGTATGTCCGTTCTGAAATTGGGTATCCCATTATTGCGTCCGCTTCACTCGGCTTGAGTAACGTAATGCTATCGATGAGTGATTTCAAGCGATTCAAATCGATTTTATCTCGTCCCTCGAAAATACCATTGATATTCACCATAAAGTCATTGTAGGCAATGGACAAAGCCAATTCGACAAAAGTGCCGCTATTCATATCTTGTTGTAATGGTGCTTTAATGAAATCTGTTACTTGCACCAAGTGAATTCCAAATTCGGTTTCGATGATTTGAACTTCTCCAATTTTTCCATCGAAACAAGCATCTTCAAAGGGTTTTACCATCATGCCTTTGGTGAAATATCCCAAATCACCTCCAATGGTGCTCGTGCCATCAGTTCCATAAAGAAAGGCCATGTCTTCGAAATTGTTTTTTTGTTCGATGACCTTTTTAATCGAATCTGCGCGCGCCATCAAAGTCGCTCTATCACTATCGGTGCCGTCGAGTAAGATATGGCGTGCACGCACCGAGTCTTGGGCTTGATTTGCATTGTCGCGTATTTGAATCAATAAGAAGTTTTTATACTCTTCGAAAGCAATGACTTCGATAGAAGGTGAAGATTTTATTTCACCGTCAATGGATTCACGCAGTTGTTGCATACTGCCGGGCTCATCCATGAAATTGGTTCCCAATCGGTAGGCTGCATTTTTGTAGGTTAATGAGTATTCAGAATACCCATAAGACCGGAGGTAATCTTCGTTTTCATCATATTGCAAAGACGCAGCATCAGATTTTATGTAGATAATGGGAGCAAAGAGATGTTCAACGGATTGGCCGAGGACATTGAGAGTGCAGGCCAAAGCCGCAAAAAGAGTAATAAGGCGCATTTCGGGTTAATTAATGACTGCAAACATAATCAAACAGAATTGGTACTACCTTCGCGACATGTCAGCTTTTAGTGCTTTGTGGAAAAAAGAATTGCGTCAAGAGCTTCGGCAAAAGCACGCCTTAGCCGGTGTGATGATGTTTGTACTTTCCACTGTTTTTGTGTGCTATTTGGCATTTGAATCCATTGATAGCGAGCGGGTTTGGGGTGGCTTAATTTGGATCACCGGACTTTTTACCGCATTCAATGCCATGCAAAAGACATTTCAACAGGAAGGCAATGGCACACAGTTGTATTTGTATTCATTGGCTTCACCGCGCGATGTGATGCTTTCCAAGGCGCTTTACAACGCTTTGCTCGTCGCTGTTCTAAATCTCATAAGTCTGGCTTTTTTTCTCTTATTTTTTGGAGACAAAGTGCTTCTCCATGCTGATTTTGGTCAATTTTTACTCGGACTTTTATTAGGGAGCACTGGTCTCGGTATCACACTCACCTTTATATCCGGTTTGGCTTACAAATCAGGCGCGGGGGTTGGATTGGTCGCCATTCTTGGATTTCCTGTAGTCATTCCTATGCTCATTACAATTGTTCGCTTTACTACAGGCGCGATCTTAGGCATGACATGGTTAGAAAATGGATTAAATCTGTTGGTATTAATAATTCTAAATGGGGCTTCTTTAGTTCTTTCCTTGCTCTTGTTCCCCTACCTTTGGCGCGAATAAATTTGCCCAAGGAAAATTTGCATGAAGACCTGGCTCAAGATTGTTACCGTTCTACTTCTCGCGTACACCGTGATCATGTCCCTTTATCATCCGCTCATCCCCGGGGGATTGGACGTAGATGTGGATAAAATCACACCCGGATCCAATACATTCACCTTTACTGGATACAATACGCATTTCGATGAAACAGACCTTCAAGTGTTTGTGGCCGTTGACTCTACATCCTTTTTCAGCTGTCGCATCGATCAGGTAATCGATCCAAATCATGTGAAAGTATCTGTTGTTTTGCCGGATTCCATTAGTTCTAAGGATATTGGTTTTTACGCGAATACCGCTGTAGATGGAACAATTTATGTCCAAAAACCCATTGAGGTAGCCGGTTTTGTCATAGTGGAGAATTTCCGTCCTAGCGCAGCCAATGTGGTGAAGGTCGTCAATGACGAACACAAAGGGTTTGGTTATCCATTTCAGGTCATCATTTTTGAAAGTATTCGAAATTTGATGTGGCACGTGCCGATGTGGTTTACCATGTTTGTTTTGATGGGAATTTCATTCGCTCAAAGCATTCGCGTATTGAATACGTCTGGCCGAAGCGATCCATCTGATATGGCCATGAATTATGCGAAAGTAGTCTTGCACGATACCAAAGCAGCCATGAGTGCTCATACCGGATTGGTGTTTTGCATTCTTGGATTGATCACAGGGTCTATTTGGGCGAGATTTACTTGGGGAGATTGGTGGACCAATGATCCACAACTCAATGGTGCACTGGTCGTATTTATCATGTACGCTGCTTTTTTTATTCTTCGTGGGGCCATCGCCGATGAAGAGAAAAAAGCAAGATTATCAGCTATATTCAACATTTTCGCCTTTATCTTGTTGGTGATTTTATTGATGGTAATGCCGCGATTCGCTGAAGGATTGCATCCCGGAAAAAGCGGTAATCCGGCATTTTCGTCTTATGATTTGGATAGCTCCTTGCGCTCGGTGTTTTATCCGGCCGTGTTGGGATATATCCTTCTCGGATATTGGTTGTATTCCATCAATCTCCGAATTCGTGTTTTAGAACAAAAAAATGAGAACAATGATTAAAAAATTGGGTTTCCTTTTCCTGTTTACAATGCTCTCTTTGACGTCACTTGCCGAGAGCAATCTGGAAGAGTATTTTTACCAAAGTGGAAAAATTAAAGTAGTCATTGCCGTGGCTGCAATCGTGCTTAGCGGATTGCTCACGTTTATTTTTCTCCTTGATCGTCGTGTGAAGAAGTTGGAACAAAAGCATAAAGCCGAATGAAAAAGACAAATATTATTCTCATCATTCTCGTCGCAGTGGTTTCCGGAATTTTGTTGTCAGTCTACGTAGGAACCGTGCCGAGCACCACCTTTCAAGGGGCCAAAGCAAATTCTGGAGATGATGTGCGTATTACAGGTACACTCGACAAAACGCAGCCGATTGAATATGATCCCAAGGTGGATGCCAATTTGACCAAGTTTAGCGTAATAGACAGCAGTGGTCATTCAGAAAAAGTGTTCTTGCATTATGAAAAAGGTCAACCCGATGGACTTAAATTTTCTGAGAAAGTGACCTTGTTGGGGAAATATGAAAATGGTGCTTTTCATGCGAATGACATTCAAATGAAATGTCCTTCTAAGTATAATGATCAAAAGCACTCTTTAGAAACAGCGCAGCAATAATGGAAGCAATCAATTATATCAATGAAAATACATTGCCCGGACAACTGGGCAATTTTTTTACTGTTCTCAGTTTCGTATCCGCGATTTTTGCTACTGTTGCCTATTCCATGTCAACACGTTCGGATCAACATGAAATGATCTGGAAAAAGCCAGCACGTTGGGCTTTTTACATACATGCTTTTTCCGTTGTAGCGATCATCGCAACGCTTTTTGGTATGCTCACCGGACACATGTATGAGTACAAATATGTTTGGGAACACTTAAACAATGAAATGCCCATGCAATATGTGTTGTCCTGCATGTGGGAAGGGCAGGAAGGAAGCTTCTTGCTGTGGACCTTCTGGCATGTGGTGCTTGGCGTATTGCTGATCAAGTGGTCAAAAGATTGGGAGCCTTGGGTGATGGCTGTAGTGGCCATTGTAGAAGTATTTCTTTCTTCGATGTTGCTTGGTGTTTTCTTCGGCGAATTCCAGTTTGGTAGCAACCCATTTTTGCTCAACAGAGAAGCGCCTACCAATTTCGGATTGCCATGGACGATGAATCCGGATTACATGTCGCTTCCATTATTTCAAAATGGTCGCGGATTGAATCCATTGCTTCAAAATTATTGGATGACCATTCACCCCCCAACTTTGTTTCTGGGTTTTGCATCCACGTTGATTCCATTTGCCTACGCAATAGCGGGACTTTGGCGCAACGATCGTTCGGGATGGATAAAACCGGCTATTCCATGGGCGTTTTTTGGTGTCATGATTTTAGGCACAGGTATATTGATGGGTGGAGCTTGGGCGTATGAAGCATTGGGATTTGGCGGTTTTTGGGCATGGGACCCTGTAGAGAATGCTTCTTTAGTGCCCTGGTTGACATTCGTTGCAGCTGCGCACTTGTTGGTGATCAATCAACGAAAACAAACTTCGCTTTTCTCCGCGCTCATTTTAACCATGAGCACGTTCATTTTAGTGTTGTATTCTACTTTTCTTACACGAAGTGGTGTATTGGGAGATAGCAGCGTTCACTCCTTTGTGGATAGCGGTATTCTTGCTCAATTGCTCGTGTATCTGTTGTTCTTTACTGCCTTGGCAACATGGCTTATGGCCGCCAATAAAAAGTGGAAAACGATTTACTTGGCGACTTGTGCGATACTATTTTTAATTGCAATCGGCACATTGATGACCGGAAATGATACATCCGTTGCTGATCAGGAAAAATTACTTCCGGGAGCAAATACCTATATTCCTGCCTTGACATTGATTTTCATTGCCATTTCTGCCGTAGTCCTATATATTGGATATCGCAAAAATTTTAAAGTATCAGCAGAGCAGGAAGAAGCGCTTTGGAGTAGAGAGTTTTGGATGTTTATTGGTGCTTTGGTATTGACTTTATCCGCAGTGCACATTACAGTACAAACCAGTGTGAACGTGGGCAATATTTTCTTGGCCCCATTTGAAGATACATTCAAAGCAGCGCATGAGTCGACGCAATGGGAATGGTTGAAGCGATTGTCTGAGCACAATTTCGCAGCACCGGCTGAAAAGGAAAGATTCCATGCCTATCATCGCATTCAAGTGCCATTGGCTTTTGTGCTTTTCATGATTGTAGCGATTGGACAATTCTTGAAATACAAGAGCACTCATTTTGGAGAATTTGCCAAAAAAATTGGATTTAGCTTGTTGATTGCATTCGTCATTACAATTTCTTTGGGCTTCTTCATCGCATTTGACACAAATAGTGGCCCTTTATATGCGCTGATCTTCGCTTCTTTCTTTGCTTTGGTAGCCAATGCCGATTATGGTTTTCGCATCTTAAAAGGAAAATTAGATCATATTGGGGCGAGCGTGGCGCATATCGGTTTTGCTCTGCTGATTATCGGCGCAGTAATTAGTACAAGTCAAAACTTTTTCATTTCTCAAAATCAAAAAGGAAACGTAGCGCAGTTGAGCGATGAGTTCAACAACAATGAAGATATGATCATCTTCAAAGGCGATACCATGGTGATGGGGGATTATTTCGTTCACTTTCGCGATAAATACCGCAACGCAAACCGCTTGTACTGCACGATAGACTATTTGAAAAAGAATCCGA
>JBMOFW010000069.1:0-13413 GCA_049318685.1 Flavobacteriales bacterium | reverse complement strand
GCTCCGCCAGGTTGGCGCCCGCCTTTTTGACGCCCCCCCGCCGGGCGGGGGCCTCCACGTTGCGCAGGGCAGTGTGGGCCACGGGGGCTGCAGCTGCAGCCGCCCGCGCATACCCACGGGGGCCACCCTGCACCAGCACCTCGGACTTTGCCGCTATGGGGGCACGCACACCACCATCCTCTACCATCCCTCCTCCCCCACCGCCACCACCACCACCCCCACCGCCGCCACCACCACCACCACCGCCACCCCCCACGGTGAAGCAGGTGCAGTTTACCACCATCGACGTTACTGATGAAGAGGTGACCAATCCTCCCCCCGCTGAAAATGATTTGAAAGATCAAAACATCAGCAATGAGGATAAAGATGGGGAAAACATGAACTTGGGTCCGCAAGCTCCTCCTCCCGGTGGAGATCCTCCCCCACCCCCAGCGCCTGAACCTATCGCAGATTTCGTATCTGAAGAGCCGCTTTATCCTGGTGGATTGGCCAAGCTCTACGAAGAGATCTACAAAAACATAACTTACCCCGAAATGGAACGTGAAAACAACATTTCAGGAACAGTATATGTAAGTTTCGTTGTAGAGAAAAATGGTAACGTAACCGATGTGCGCACCGAACGTGGTGTGACCGGAGGTCCAAACCTTCAAAAAGAAGCGGAAAAAGCGGTTGCTAAATTGAGCAACTTCACACCAGCGAAAATGAATGGTAAATCTGTTCGCTATCGCTACCGTATTCCGATCAAATTCACTTTGAAATAATCTTCTTTCAATATTTTAAAAAGCCCTCTGAGTCTACCTCAGGGGGCTTTTTCTTTTTCGCCTTCTTGACATTTAGACCCGTATATTTTTCACGCTTCTTTTATACCAAAAGACGACTCAAAATATATCAATGGATGAACGCGAACGTTGACCGAGTGTAAACCTTTTTAAAATAATTACACCATGTTACCAATCATCCTTTGCATCGCACTCGCACTTGTTGTTCTGTCTGTAGATTTCTCATGGAACAACCTCGTATCCGCCAAGAGAAACGAAATGGTCTTCGAAAATCGAAACAAAAGCTATGGGGCCTATGTGCACCGTAAGGAAAACCACAAGAACCTATTCATTGCTATGTTAGTCACCTTCGCTCTTGCTCTCGGCGCGGCTTACGCAGCCATCGCTGGAACAGAAGTAGAAACAGTGATTAAACACATTGAAATTCCTGTGACTATTCTGCCTTCACCTCCCAGTGTACAAACAAAAGCCATCGAAAAGAAAGTCTTGCCAGAAGAAAAACCGGCAAAGCCAAGTAAACCAACGCTGGGCTCCACCACTCCGGATATTGACAATACCGTAACCCCATCCTCCACTTTGCCCGAAAGAGGCGGAAATCCGGATGGAGAAGAAACACCAGACCTTCAAACACCTGTAGACCCCAATTCAAAAGATAACGGTAGCGGCACCCAAATCGTGACCCCGCCCGCACCGAAAATCGAAACTTGGGCGCAAATCATGCCTGCATTCCCTGGTGGCGACCAAGCATTGTATGAATTTCTCTATTCACGAATACACTACACGCCTAAAACCATTGAATACGGCACTGAAGGCACCATCTACGTGCAATTTGTGGTGGATACACAAGGAGCTATTTCCGAGTTCAAAATTGTTCGTACCATCGATCATGCAGAAGATTTAGAAAAACAAATCATGAAGGCCTTTGATCAAATGCCTCTGTGGAGCCCGGGAAAAAACGGGAACAAGATTGTGCCTGTGCGTCATTCTATTCCGATTGTTTTTCATTTACACTAAGCGAATATTTCATTTTAAGTTAAAAAGAAATCACGACCTTTGTACCCATGCAAAAAATCACCCTGTATTTCGCCTTTTTCATGATCGCGATTTATGTCGGTATGGCTATGCTCGCCATGTTCACCCATGTGCTCGACATGTACATACAAGGCACGATGAAATACATTCTGGGTGGGGTATTACTCCTCTATGCAGCAATGCGTGGCACGCGAACATACCGTCAATGGGTTCAACTAAAACAAGACCTCCGCAATGAAAATAACTAAGTATCTCGCCGTTGCACTCTTCGCCTTGGCGATGGGCGGCTGTCAGAATTATGACCTCAACAAAGACTCTGTCACCACTGGTAAATTGAAAGTGGGCGTCGACGAAAGCTATTCGTTGATGATGGAATCCCAGCTTTTTGTTTTCAACCAACTCTATAATCACGCTGATGTGACGGCCATGTACGGCGCAGAAGGGGACATCATTCAAGCCCTTTTGGATGATTCCATCCAATCCGGAATCATCTGCCGTCCGCTTACAGACCAAGAATTGGAGTTTTTCAAAAACAAACAGCGCCTTCCTGAGTCCACAAAAATTGGCGTTGACGCATTGGCGCTAGTGCTTAACCCAGCCAATATGGACAGTACCTTCCAATTGGCTCAACTCAAGCAAATTTTCACCGGTCAAATCACTCAATGGAACCAGATCAACCCGAAATCTGATCTCGGCGCTATCAACATCGTGTTTGACAATAACAAAAGTTGTAATGAACGCACGGTGAAAGAACAACTCACTGGCGGCGCTAAACTCCCGGACTATTGCTTTGCTGTGCATTCCAACAAAGAGGTGATCGATTATGTGAACACGCACAAAAATGCCATTGGCGTAATCAGTGTAAGTTGGATCAGCGATCAGGAAGACCCAACTGTTATCGAAAACCGTAAGAAAATCAAAGTAGCTGGTATTATTGACCCCAGCAACACAGATCGTCCGGAATTGGCCCGCAGACCTTTCCAGGCCTACATTTACGACAAAACCTATCCACTCCGTCGCGATATTTATGTGATCCGAACAGGCCTTCGTGGAACCCTTGGCACAGGCTTTGCCTCGCACCTCGCCGGAGAGAAAGGCCAGTTAATCATTCATAAAATGGGAATGGTTACGGCCACACCACCAACCAGAGTAGTTAAAATTGCAGATTAAAGTTTACAGACCAAAAATTGATATGAAAAAGTTCTTTTTGATCGCGCTTTCGTTCATTGCCTTGAACAACGCCTTTGCTCAAACCAAAGATGCCGCTGTCAACAGCACCATGAACGAGCGCTATGAAGTAGCAGCCGCTGACTTCAAAAAGCTCATCGCTACCGAACCTTCTAACGGTGACTATTACTTCCTTGCGGGAGACAATTACTTCTACTGGGGAGAGTTAGACTCTGCAGAAAACATGTTCCGTAAAGGGCAAGAAGTAGCTCCATTAAACCCGCTCAACTACGTTGGTTTGGGCCGCATCGGATGGTTCCAAAAAAATGAATCGCTTGCCAAAGGTCAATACACCAAAGCAAACGAAATCATGGACACCAAAAGCAATAAAATTGATAAAACCACAAAGCAGCTCGCCTATATCAAGATGGCCGAGACCTATGTGAATTACGACAATAAAAACCTTCCTGAGGCGGAAATCCTTTTAAACAAGGCCATCCCGCTCAACGACAAAAATCCCGAGGTTTTCGTGCAAATGGGTAATTTTCTCGCTGAAAAAAACCCAACTAGCCCGAGCGCTGCGGTTGCAGAGTTCAACAAAGCGTTGATCATTGATCCAAAATACACTCGTGCTCTTCTCCGCAAAGGAATGCTCTATGCACGTGTGCAACAATCATCTGCTTGGGAAGAAGCGCTGAAATACTTCAACGAGGCCATTTCATTGGATGCCAACTTTGCTCCAGCTTATCGCGAAAAAGCCGAATTGTTAATGAAAGCTGGACGATATGCCGAGGCCATGGAAGCTTTCGGAAAGTATTATGAGCTCAACCCTTCTTGCCGCATTCACCAGCGCTATGGTATCTTCATTTTCTTGGCGAAAGACTACAAGAAGGCGGTTGTTGAAATTGAGCAAGCCATTCCCTGCAACCCAGATTACGCCTATATGTATCGTTATCTCGGAAAGGGATACTACGAAAACGGAGAGTATCAAAAAGCCATCGACAATCTCGATAAATTCATGAACCTTGTGAACGCCGGCAAAGGCAGTGGTGCAAAACTAGTTGGTGATGACTACGCTTATTACGGTAAAGCATACAACAAACTTGGAAAAGACTCTTTGGCCATCGTTTGGTTGAACAAAGCCATGGAAATCGACACATCGTATATCGCGGAAGGAAATCTAGAGATTGGCGGTATTCACTTCAAAGCAAAACGCTACGGTGCTGCTGCAGCAAGCTACAAAGCGCGTATCGATCACTTGAAAACTGGTGACCTTGATTTGGATTACTACTACTATGGTCAGGCACTTTTCTTCAATAAAGAATACCAAAAATGCATTGATGCATTCGCCAATGCTAAGCGCTATCCTGATGCCGAGTTTTGGAGAGGTCGTGCAGCTTTCAAATTAGATAATCCGGAAACCCCCGGTGGAGTTGCAAACGAGTACTATTCCAATTTCCTCAACTACGTTGGTGACGATGCGAAAAGAATCGATACCTACAAAAAAAGTGTCATTGAAACTTACTCTTACTTCGGCTTCTATTATCTCACCAAAGGAAACTTTGAGTGCTCTAAGGCCGCTTGGTTAAAAGTGCAGGCTATGGATCCGGCTAACGAAAAAGCTACCAAAGCACTTCTGGATGCCGATTTAATGAAAGCAACAGGTACATGTGATGTGGCCAATTCATGGAAAACGGTGACACCAGAAGAAGCGCCAAAAAACTAACATTCTTCTTTCTCTCTAATAAAAAAAGCCCGAGTACAAACTCGGGCTTTTTTATGCTGAGATAGCGTTAGGTGTTCGAAGATTTTTTTCTCGAGGCCTTTTTGTAAGCAATAAATCGCTCTGCGTCATCCACTCGTATTTCTACATCTGTTTTGAGCAGCTCCTCTGGCTTCACGTCAAGGAATAGCGCAATTTTGAGTAGCGTGAGGAGGGTAATGTTCTTTCCTTTTTCAATTCGATAGGTATTGGACTTGTCAAGACCGATATCTTCTCCAAGTGCCTCCAACGTGTATCCCTTCGATTTCCGCTTGTTCCGAATGTTTACACCTACCGCTTTCAAAAACTCCTGTTCGGGTGTTAGTACATTGTCCATGTTGCAAAAATCTTATGTGCAAAGGACGTAAAATTGTCTTTAGGAACAACAGAACGGTACGAAAAGCCGCGCCGGCAGCCCATTCCAACTAAATGTAGTTCATACCCGCTTTTTGTGTCTTCGTGGTCTCAATCTTTTAGCGCTTTTTCCCATTTGCTTACTGCAACGGTTGCGACGGCATTACCAACCACGTTTGTGGCACTGCGGCCCATGTCTAAAATATGATCCACACCGAACAGAAGCAGAAGACCCGCCTCCGGAATATCGAAGGACGCTAATGTGCCCGCTATGACCACCAAAGAAGCCCTAGGAACGCCCGCTATCCCTTTGCTGGTAATCATGAGGGTCAGGAGCATCAACATTTGCTTATCGAAGGTCATTTCTATTCCATAACTCTGTGCAATGAACAAACTCGCGAAAGTCATATACATCATGCTGCCATCGAGGTTAAAGCTATAACCGAGAGGAAGTGTGAAGCTTACAATGCGATTGTTGCATCCAAAACGCTCTAATTCTTCCATCATTTTTGGATATGCCGCCTCGCTTGACGCGGTTGAAAAAGCCAACAACAGAGGCTCTTTAATTCTTGAGAATAGCGTTTTCACCCGCTTCCGAACTAGTAAATATCCCGCGAGGAAAAGCAACACCCAAAGGAGCAAAAGCCCGGTGTAAAACTCTCCAATAAAAATAGCGTAAGTCGAAAGCACGCCTAATCCCTTTTTGGCTACAACGCTCGTCATAGCAGCGAAGACTGCAAATGGCGCCACATACATCACCATGCCGGTAATCTTTAACATCACGTGTCCAACGCTATCCATGGCCTTAATGATCGGATCGCCCATTTTACCAATGGCCGCTGTTGCTACTCCAAACAACAACGAGAAAACAACGATTTGAAGAATTTCATTGGTGGCCATTGCTTCAATCACGCTGCTCGGGATAATATGTGTGATAAATCCTTTCAACGTCATGGTGCCCTTGTCTACTCCTGAATCCAACGCCGCAGAAGGCACTTCGAGATTCATCATTTTACCGGGCTCCAATACGTTGACCAAAACAGCACCCAGCATTAAGGAAACAAAAGATGCAGTGATAAACCATAACATTGTTTTACCACCAATTCTTCCCACTGCTTTGATGTCGCCCAGTTTGGCTACACCCACCACCAGCGTTGAAAACACCAATGGTGCGATGATCATTTTAATTAGTCGTAAAAAGATATCGGTTAGAATCGTGATGTTCTCCAAGATCGCCTTCAGTGTAGGATTGATACTTTCTTCTCGACTCACCGCTTTAGCGGCCAAGTCAGTAAATCCATTTCGCTTTCTGTCTGCAGAAATCGCCGTAGCCGCTTTTTCCCATTTGTCCTTTTCTGTAAGCGTTGAATCCGTGAGTATCACTGCCAATTGCGTGGATAAATCCGTACGCGACTGCTCTTGATCAATCTTCTCCTTTAGGCCTGAAATCGCCTCTGCATAAGTCTTTTGTGGGGGTGGTGGATAATTGCTATTCAACAATGCACCTGCAAGCACGCCTAAAATCAAGGCAATAAAAATCCAGACTGTAAGCTTATTCGATTTCGTCATAACGCGCGATTTGAGGCGGCAAGATAACAGTTGCCTCTCAATTCGTGCCTAGCTTGTTGAAATACTCGTTGACCTTTTGACGATAATAAGGACGTAAATTTG
This sequence comes from Flavobacteriales bacterium, assembly GCA_049318685.1. Taxonomy (GTDB): domain Bacteria; phylum Bacteroidota; class Bacteroidia; order Flavobacteriales_D; family Sanyastnellaceae; genus JAIXWP01. The sequence continues at coordinate 6,648 of JBMOFW010000069.1, read as the reverse complement.
GTGGAACCGTGCGCAACAACTCTGTTTCCTGTTGCTTTTTCTTGATATACTCTTCGTACTTCTCCGGATTACCAACAGGGTAATCCAACGCCTCATTCGATTTGCGTTGGTTGTCCTGATCGCGTGTGCGCTCAGCGTCTTCTGCTTTCAGCAAACGAATCAAGATGTCTTGTTGGCGACGAATCGTATTCTCATCGATTTTGTTGTTTACAATGTCCTTTTGCAGTTGCTCCATGTCTTTGGCGATCTGCTTCATTTCATTGCCCTGTCCGGAGCCATCTTCGTTCATTTCGGCAGCCTTTTCTTCCATCAATTTGCGAATAGCGCCTTGCTTCGCCGCCATTTCTGCTAATTGTTTGCTCATGCCTTGTTGGCCACCTTTGTTTTCCCCTTTATTACCGCCTTGTTTTTTTAGTTCCTCAAGCTGCTTACTCAGCGACTCTTGCATTTTCTTGATGTCACCAGCGCTCGACTTGGGTTTTTTGCCATTCCCACCGGGTTTCTCACAATTTCCCGACCCTGGTTTGTTGCAAGAAGCCTGCTGCTGCATTTGTTTCAACGCTTCATCGAGCATCAATGCCAAATTGTTGAACGACGTCATTACATATTGCTGTGAGGTAGTAATCTCCGGCGTGCGGCGATCTGGCACTCCTTTGAGCGCCTTATCCATGTTTTCGTTTACCTGATTGATCTCGCGATTCACGGCGGCAGAAATCTGCGTCACGCGCATGCTCAAAGCAAAAAGGGAGTCTTCAACCATCTTTGCATCGTCTTTGAGTTTGCGCTGCATCTGACCCAATTTGTTATAGTTCGGGTCTTTCATGTCTATGGTTTTGAACTGACCCATCAATGCCTCCTGATCAAAACTAAGCGTGATGATATTTTCTAATAAAGCACGCAAAGCCTCCATGTTTTCTTCTTGCTTCTCCTGTCCCGCGCCTTCCATTTGCATTTGCATTTGATTGGCCATTTGCTGCATTTTTTGAGCGGCGCTTTTTTGGGACTTGCTAGCACTGTTTTTCTTGTTCTTTTGAAGCTCTTGTGAAGACTCTTTTTGATCTTGTTTAATATCCTCCTGCTGTTGATCAGTATCTGGCATTGGATTCGGCTCCTCCAATTCTTGATTCAATTTTTCGAGCTCGTCCATTTCTTTTTGAAGTTCCTCAAACTCCTTGTTCAACTCATCTTGCTTCTCTTTGAGTTCTTCGCTCTTCGCTTCTTTGCTTTCGCTTTCTTTCGCCAAATCCTCTTGCTTCTTTGCCAATTCATTCAGCTTTTCAATCGCCTTCTCTGTCTTTTGCTCCACTTCTAACTGCTTGAACTGCTCCAATGCACGGTCCAATTCTTTTTCCATATCCTCGGTAGATAATTGCATTTGATCCACCTGTTCTTTCAATTCTTCTTTGTTCAACTCCTCCATCAAGCGTTGCAACTCTTCCATCATTTTTTCCATCTCGGGAGTCATGATTTCATCCATCATTTTCTCCAATTGTTGTTGCTTTTCCAACAATTGCTCTTCTGGATTCATTTGATTTTGCTGGTTGTTCTTTTGACGGTTCTCCTTTTGAATTTCTTCAATCTGCTTTTGCAATTCTTGCTGACGTTTCAGCAAGTCTTCCATTTTCTTTTTATCCTGCCAATTAAGTTCTTTTTTATCCAACATTTGACGCTGCAACTCCTCTAACTCTTTCTCCAGTTTCTTCGCGTCTTTGATCGATTCTTCGAGTTTTTCTTTTATGTCTTCATTTTTCTGATCCACCATTTCTTCCAACTCGTCTAGTGTTGGAAGAGCATATTCTTTCATCAAACTTCGGGATGTCTTACTTCCATTGACACCATCGTTGTCGCCTACCTCGAAGTAATACATCAGTTTGTCGCCAGGATTCAAGTCAATCGAATTCATATCCCAATTGAAGAAGAAATTATCTTCAGTCAGTTCTTTTGAAACAGGAATGTCTACGCGCTGCCAGTTGCCTTCTGCTCCCTCAGCGGTCTTGCGCTGATAAACAAATGACAGTGTTTTAAACCCATAATCATCTTTCACCTCACCTGAAAAATACATCAACTTCAAGGAGCTGCTATCGCGTTCTTCGTCTACAGCAATGCTAGGGAATAAATCTGGCACCACTTGAATACGATACATGATGCTGTCTTTGCCTTGGATATACTCATTTGCTGTACTTACCACGTAGCTAATTGAAGTCGTGGCTGTTTTAGCAAATCGGAAAAGATCCTCTTCGCTTTGCAAGACATAGGTGCTATCACCATATACCACGCTCAGGCGCTGCGCGTTGCGCGTTGAGAACGTCCAATTCAATTTGGACCCCACAGGAATCGTCACGTCGCCTGTATTCTTGACCGTTTCATCGATGCGCTTGGTATATCCGGGATAGTCAATGGCGATTTCAAAATCAACCAACGCTGGAGACGGCAATACATCAATGGTGTAGGAGTCGCTATAAAAATCAGAAGCAAAGAAATTGAATGTCAAATCCTCTCGAAGGCCACGGAATATGTAGGAGAAATGCAGGTTGTCTTTTCTTTCCAACATGAATTGCTGCCCATCCACAACAACATAGACTTTTTCGGGAACGACCTTCCCAGTTACTTCGATGTCAATTTGTAAATCTTCATTCTCCGCAACTCTTAATTCGTCACCATTCATCACATGAATCTTGAATGGCGCTTCCTCAGGCACCAATTCTCCATGGCGAATCAGTCTTTCAGTAGACTTCGTCAGTACGCTTGGTGCAGCAAACAACAGAATCAATACAATGGCTACAGGGGGAATAGCATACTTCAAATATTTCCTATTCTCACGAATATCGATGGCTGATGAAAATGGCACTGGTTTCAACGCTTTGATACGCTGCTCAATACCCGCTTGCAATAAGCTATTGTCTGCATCTTTGTCTGCTTGCTCTTTCAGCTGAAGCGTGTTCAGTAACTTGTCTTGTACTTCCGAAAAGTGTGTGCCAATGATAGCGGCGGCTTGATTGTGGGAAATTGTTTTTCCCATGCGCATCATTTTGAAAAGCGGAATGAACAAATACTTAACGAGAACAAACGATGTTGAAAGGATGAATGCATAAAACAAAAAAGTACGCATCGCAATAGAAAAACGGCCTGCAAACTCGAGCAAAGTCACCAACAAATAGCTCCCAATGATCAAAGCCACACAATAGATGGCACCTTTAATCATTTGGTTTTTGTAATACTTGCGAATGAATTCGTCAAGACGAGAAATCAGTTCATCGTAGCCGCTTACTCTCATAGTTCCTTCTTGGTATATGCCTGCGCAACGCGCGGACTCTTTCAAAAGTACGCAAAAGAGCATCAAACATGTTGAATATGTTCGATTCTGTAAACTTTTTTTAACGACTTGATTGTTCGCTAGTTCGTGCCAAACGAATTCATAAGGTATGCCGAGAAGTCCATCATGTCTTTTTCCGCAAACATATTGGCCATAACCTGAATTCCGAATGGCATACCTGTTGACTTCTTACCGAGAGGCAATGATATGGCCGGAACGCCCGCCAAGTTGGCCTGAACAGTGAAGATGTCTTCTAAGTACATCGCGATGGGATCTTTGGTGTTATCACCAATTTTGAAGGCTTCGTTGGTTGTAGTTGGCAACATGATAAAATCATATTGACTCAAAATCTCCAACGTTTTGTTTTGAATGATGCGACGAGCTTTTTGTGCCTTTTGGTAATACGCATCATAATATCCCGAACTCAAAACAAATGTGCCCAGCATTATGCGTCGCTTTACTTCCGGACCAAAGCCTTCGCTGCGACTTTTCTTGTATGTGTTATCAATACCGGCCGCGTCCTTGCTGCGATAGCCGTAGTGAATGCCATCGTAACGTGCCAAATTTGAACTTGCCTCTGCTGTAGTCAACACATAGTAGGTTGGGACCATGTGATCGAGAAAAGGAAAATCAACCGCTTCTACGGTGTGTCCGTTTGCACGGAGACCTGAAATAATCTCTTCCATGCGCGTGCGCACTTCTGGATTTAGTCCCGGACTTTCTATGCAGTCTTTGATATACGCAATGCGCTTAGGGCCACTCGTAGGCGTAATTTGGCTATATGCGTCAACGCTCTTTTTTGAAGCCGTACTGTCAAAATCGTCGGGACCGGACATTATTTCAAGTAAAAGCGCATTGTCTTCTACTGTTTTGGTCATTGGGCCGATTTGATCGAAACTCGATGCATAGGCTAAAAGCCCGTGGCGCGAAATGCGGCCGTATGTCGGCTTCATTCCTACAATACCGGTAATCGAGGCCGGTTGACGAATAGAACCTCCAGTATCGCTTCCCAATGCGGCCAAGCACATGCCCGCGGCTACCGCTGCTGCAGATCCGCCAGAAGAACCTCCTGGTACCTTACTTTCATCCAAAGGATTAAGTACATTGCCGAAAGCCGAGTTTTCATTGGATGAGCCCATTGCGAATTCATCGCAATTGAGGCGACCGATGATGATGGCGTCTTCCGCAAGAAGGCGTTCCACAACCGTGCTGCTAAAAAGAGAAGTAAAGCCCTCCAGAATGCGCGATGAAGCCGATACTTTGTGGTCTTTGTAACAAATATTGTCTTTGAGGGCAATCACCATTCCTGCCAAACGACCAGCGGTGCCGTTGTCCCATTTGGTTTGAACGGCAACGGCTTGTTGGCGCACCTCGTCTGACCACACTTCAAGAAATGCGTTCAGGTGCTTTTTTTTCTCAATTACATTTAGATAATGCTCAACAAGAGCCGGGATAGACAACACCTTCCCGCGAAGGTCATGTTGAACTTCGGACAATGACTCGTATGACTTCACAACCGACGAGAATTATTTGTTCTCGATTTTGTCTGAGCTTCCGCCCTCACCTTTGCTGGCGTCTTTGAATTCCTTCATGCCGCGGCCAAGACCACGCATCAATTCTGGAATTTTTTTACCACCAAACAACAAAAGGATTACGGCAAGAATCAAAACGATTTCGGTTACACCAAGTTTACCCATGACTAATGTTTTAATCTACCCCTTGTGGGATAGGGAGGCAAAGATAGGCAACGAAACGTTAATAAATACGCCAAATAGTGTGATAAAAATAACTTTGCGCCATGTTTTGCCGACTAATTACCATTTTGTTCTTAACTGCTTTTGGCAACAGTGCTTTCGCCGTGACTTTAACACGTGATTCTATTCCGGCTGTGGATAGTGTTTCGGTTGAAATGACAAAGGTAGATTCCATTCTTCATGAAGCACAGAAACAGTTGGGCACACCATACGGATATGGCAGCACCAGCACCAAGCGTTTCGACTGCTCTGGCCTGACTTCTCATTGTTATGCCCAGGTTGGAATTGCGCTCCCGCACAGCAGTGCGGCGCAAGCACAACTCGGTGAAAAAGTGAAACTCAAAGAAGTTATTCCAGGAGATTTGCTGTTCTTTAAAGGACGCAGCACCAAAAGCAAAAAAGTGGGTCACGTAGCCATCGTGGTAAGCAATACCGATGGTGAAGTGCGCATGATACATGCCACTAGCCGTGGTGTCATCATTGATGTTTACAATACTTCTGATTATTACACACGTCGTTTCATCGAGGCAAGACGTATCATCGCGGAGTAAACGGTGCGGGAATTATTTTACCATTCTCTTTAAAAATCAACGGTGATTCAGGGAAATCGGCTTGACTTAATTCGACGATTTCGTTTTGTGCTTTTCGTTCTTTGTCCGGAATTGGGCCACCTTCACCTTCCTGTTTGAATGAAATGATTCGCCCTTCCAAAAACTTGCCTTCTATGTCAGCAGTTATTTCCAGCATGGGTGCCATGCCTGCGGCACCACCCAATCCAAATCGTGAATACGTACAAAAATTGCCCAAACTGTAGGCGATTATTCGATCGTTGTAAAGTTCAATACCTCTAAGTATGTGCGGTCCATGGCCAAATACGATGTCGGCTCCGGCATCAATAGCGGCGTGAGCAAATGCATATACATCTCCGCGATTTTCATCCATGTAATATTCGTTTTTGCGCGGTACGTGAGCGTGTCCTCCACCTTCAGCGCCTCCATGAAACGAAACAATAACGATGTCGCATTGGGTTGCTAATTCGGCGACCATGATTTTCACAGAATCAAGGTTGTGTATGTTCAGTGTGCCGTTATTGGGCGCAAATGCAATCATCCCGTATAAAACGCCTTTTCGGTTGACAATACAGGTTGGCTTGCTTTTTTGGCCTGCACAAGCTATTTCCATCTCTTCCAATGTAGTGATGGTAGAGGCTCGACCTTCATCACCAAAGTCACCAGCGTGGTTGTTGGCTAAACTCATCATATCAAAACCCGATTCTTTCAGCCGTTCGGCGAGGAATGTAGGTTGTCTGAAAGCATAGCATTTGGATGGGTCATCACACGATTTTACCACCCCTCCACTATTTAGGAATGTTCCTTCACAATTGCCAAAAGCTATGTCTACACGCCGAAGAGGATCTGCCGCATAACTCAACAAATCTTTTCCTTCTTTGGGCGGTAAATATTGCTTTCCGGGATAATTGGTGCCTAGCATGATATCGCCTACACCTATGATTCTCACTTTTTGTGGCTTTTGTTTTTTCAATATCTCTTCGACATCATCAGAGTAAAAGCCTTTTTTACT
>JBMOFW010000068.1:0-13502 GCA_049318685.1 Flavobacteriales bacterium | reverse complement strand
TTTTGGAAAAATGTCCGCAGGAATGCGCTTAAACTGAAGACTGTTTTCAAGTTGAACAGTAGCATTAGTGAATAGGGAAAGAATGGGATTCAACGGCTTCACATACCAGTTCAAATCAAAAGGATTCTCCCAATTTTTTCGAATAAATGAATTGTAGGAAGCCTCTACAGGAAATCCAATCAAGACGTCGAAATCAATGTTGTTTTCCGGTTGATGAATGTAGTCAAGCATTTTGGCGAAAAGGCCTTTTCCACGAAAATCTGGATGAACCAATGAATTTCCGCTTTGTAAAGCATGAATGGTGCGCCCATTTTGAAAGAGAGGCCAGTAAAAGAAGGATTGAAAACCACCAACGTTTTCGCCCTCCACAGTGACAATGCGAATACTACGACCTTGCTGATAAGGTGCTTCATAGAATTGCATGAATAATTTTTCAAAGGAATCGTATTCGACCCCATACTCTGCCACAAAAAGGGAAATGACCTGAGGCCGCATCCAATCTTCGTACAATTTAATTTCCATATTTGCCCAAGTTGTAGAACTTTGCGAATATGAAAAGAATGTTGGTATTATACCGCGAACTAGCAGGTTATTTCGTTAACAATATGAATAATCTGGCTAAAAACCACCATGTTTACATTGATATCGTGGCTTTTCCGGTTCAGGATGACGCCCCTTTTCAGTTTGTTTTTCACCCAAATATTCAGGTGTTTAAAAGGAATGATATAACGGATGAACAAATAGCTGAACGGGTAGAGTCGAATGTGTATGATCTCATTTTTTGTGGCGGTTGGAGCGAGAAAGGCTATCTACGTGCAATTTCTAAACGAGGCAATACACCGGCATTGATCGGATTTGATAAACAATGGCTCGGTGGCCTTAAGGATAGATTAGCAACCCAGTATTTGAAAATAAAGGTGAAATCGCTATTCGAGTTTGCTTTCGTACCAGGCTCGGAACAAGCCACTTTTGCCGCTAAAATGGGGTTTGACAAAGCAGCGATATTTCAAGGGGCTTACACTTGTGAAACACAACGTTTCGATCAAATATTTCAATGGCGTCAAAATCAGCCCAACTTGATTAGAAAGCAAGTTTTCTTCGCCGGAAGATATGTCCCGGAAAAGGACATAGAACAACTTTGGACGGTTGCAGAAAAATTATTAATGGAATTTGGAGATTGGGAATTTCATTTCATAGGCAAAGGGCCTCTTTGGGAAAGGCGACTCTTGCATGATCGCGTGGTACATCATGGTTTTTTGGATGGCACAAATCTCGAATCCGTGATTCAAACTGGGGCTGTTTTTGTGCTTCCGAGCATATATGAGCCATGGGGTGTCGTAGTCAATGAATTTGCTGCAGCGGGTTATCCATTGGTACTTTCTGATAAAGTTGGCGCACGGACCGCGATAGCCACTTCAAAGAATGCTATAATTTTTCCTGCCGGAAATACACAGGGCATGTATGAAGCACTCAAGAGAATGATGCAAGCTTCTAATGAAGAGCGTATTTTAATGGGACGCGAAAGTCATGATTTGTCAATGAAGATGAATGAAGAGAATTATGCAGCGGCTATCCTCAAGATGATGCGATAAGTCCTATCTTAGCCGCAATTGTGGTCGATACCTTACTATGTGCGGAATTACCGGAATAATCCATTGGCAATCGGAAATAAACATCAGCGATGTTATTTCCAATATGAATGATGCTATCGCTCATCGCGGTCCGGACAACGCCGGAATTTATACCGAACGATCACTCGGCTTTGGCCATCGAAGGCTTAGTATTATTGATACTTCAGAAGCGGGGAATCAACCTTTTTTTTCTACTGATAGAGATTTAGTTATAGCCTTTAATGGTGAAATTTACAATTATATAGAATTAAAGGCGGAACTGTCAAAGGACTATACTTTCAGAACCGAAACCGACACCGAAGTCATTCTCGCAGCCTACAAAAAATGGGGCATCACGTGTGTTCAACACTTCATTGGGATGTTCGCTTTTGTATTGCATGATGTCAAGAAAGAAGAGATATTTCTTGTGCGCGATCGTCTAGGTGTAAAGCCCCTCTATTATGCAGAAACGGAATCCGGATTTTTGTTTGCTTCAGAAATTCGGGCTTTGCTTGCTTCTGGAATGGTTAAGCGCAAGTTGGACACTAGCGCATTGATTGATTATTTGCGCTATCAGACGGTGCATGCGCCGAGCACAATTGTGGATGGGGTTAAAATGCTCTTGCCTGGTCATTACATGCATTTTAAAGGGAAAGATAGAATTGTTCACCAATATTGGGATATCAAGTCTTTTTTGAAAAATGCGGTTGTAGATACAAAAGAGAATATTGAGAAGAATATTTATTCTTTGCTGTATAGCGCGGTTGAAATGCGTATGCGCGCGGATGTGCCTTTTGGGGCATTTCTCAGCGGGGGTATTGATAGCAGTATCGTCGTCGGTTTGATGAGTCGAATTGCTTCTCAACCGGTCAAGACCTTCTCTATCACTTTTCGTGAAGCTGAGTTTGACGAGGGGCACTATTCAAAACTAATTGCACAGCGCTTCAGTACGGACCACACCGAGATTAAGCTTTCTGCCAATGATTTTATGAAAGTTGTTCCAGAAGCCTTGGCCGCGATGGACCACCCAAGTGGTGATGGACCAAATACCTATATGGTATCTAAAGTGACCCGTGGAGCTGGTGTAAAAATGGCCTTGTCAGGACTTGGAGGCGATGAACTTTTTGCTGGATATGATGTGTTTAAGCGAATGAGCACGTTGCATCAAAAAAAATGGATTACAAAGACTCCAAAAGGTCTTCGATCCATCGGTGCCAATCTTCTGGTGAAAGTCAAACCTTCAATTGCAGCGCGCAAAATAGCCGCATTCCTGAAGGATGAGGAAATTGATTTGTGGAGCGCGTATGCGATTACTCGCCAAGTATGGATGGATAGTGAAATCACGCAACTACTTAATGGTCAACAACTTGAGAAAAATGCAGTGCGACTTCAAACCAAAGGTTTGGATGAGTTGGATGCGCCTTTCCTATCGAAAGTGAGTGTAGCGGAGATTCAATCCTATATGCAAAATGTTTTGTTGCGAGATGCTGATCAAATGAGCATGGCCCACGCATTAGAGATAAGAGAGCCTTTTGTAGATCATCGGTTAACCGAGTATATTCTGGGCATTAGTGATAGTATAAAGTTTCCTACAGAACCCAAGAAACTTTTGGTTGACGCCGTGGGCGATTTGATCCCAAGGGAAATTGTTGATCGCAAAAAAATGGGATTTACGTTTCCTTGGCCAGTATGGATGCGCGGTGAGTTGAGGGAATTTTGTGAGAAAGGTCTCGGCGGTATCAAGTCACGAAAAGAATTCAATGCGCAGTTGGTCGAGGGTATTTGGGAAGATTTTATTCAGGAAAAACCGGGTGTTTCATGGGCTCGAATCTGGCCTATGGTCGTACTTGGACATTGGCTAATCAACAATGAGGTGAATGATTGATAAAAGAGCAATACTCGTTTTTACGGATTGGTATTATCCGGGCTATCGCGCTGGGGGGCCAATTCGATCGCTTTTGAATATTGTAGAACAAATCGATCGTCCATTTTTCATCATCACCCGCATTACGGACTATAATTCGCTAGTGCCATACCCGGGTCTGGAAACGAAAGTTTGGACCAAAATAAGCGACCGAATACAGGTCATGTATGTGCGAGATGAGGATATGTCCTTTTCTTTTGTTGAAGAGAGAATCAAGGAGCGACCATATCACCGCTTTTATTTGAATTCATTATTTTCCCCATTATTCACCATACTTCCATTGCGCGCAATCAAGAAGCATCATTTTTCCAAGAAAACTATAGTTGCTCCTCGAGGAATGCTCAAGTCGGGCGCCCTTTCTGTGAAGTCGAGAAAGAAGAAGGTGTTTTTAGTTGTAGCCAAATTGACCGGACTATATCGAAATATAATTTGGCATGCTACGAGTAATACGGAGGCGCAGGAAATCAATCAGGTGTTCAAGAACGCGCGGGTTCATATTGCTGAGGTATTAACTGCTTTGCCGGACAGTAAAGTTTCAAAAATTAAAAAGACTAGCGGTAAAGCGAGTTTCGTTTCTTTTTCTAGAATTAGTCCGGAAAAAGGGATTTTAGAAGCCATTGAATTTATGTTAGGAATACCGAATGAATGTTCATTCGGTTTGGATATATATGGTGCTGTGGGCGACGAAGCTTATGCTGAGAGGTGTCGAATGCTCATTGCCGAAAGCGGAAAAGACATTCGCTTAATGGGAGAGATCAGTCCGTATCAATTGAGTGAATTGTATGCGCAGTACCATTTCTTTCTATTGCCAACATGGGGGGAGAATTTTGGTCATGCCATATCAGAAGCATTGTTGCATGCTACACCGGTGATTATTTCAAATAAAACCCCTTGGAGTCGATTGGCCGATCGGAAAGCAGGGTGGGATCTTCACCTCAAAGAGGCGGATTTTGTAGAGGTTTTGAAAAAGGCGATCAATATGGACCAAGAGGAATATAGCGAATGGTCGACCGGAGCCTATGAATTTGGCATGGAAAGGGCTGTCAATCCTAAGGTTCTTGAAGCCAATAGACAACTATTCGCATAGTATTCGAATAAAATACTAGTCAAATTATTTTCACATTTCCTTAATCAAAGTTCATATTTGCCTCCTTACTTTTATCGTGAAACTCATCCCATGAATATTGTAATCCTTTCCAGAGACGCCAAGCTTTACAGTACCACTCGATTGGTAGAAGCAGGTGAAAAGCGTGGCCACAACATAAGAGTGATAGATCACCTCAAGTGTAATCTGGTCATCGAAAAGAAGAATCCGAAAATCATTTACAACGGTGAGGAGTTGACGGACATTCATGCGGTGATTCCGAGAATTGGGGCTTCGGTGACTTTTTACGGCACAGCTGTAGTGCGCCAATTTGAAATGATGGGAGTTTTCACCGCAGTTGAATCGCAAGCATTGGTGCGTAGCCGCGATAAATTGCGCAGTCTACAGATTCTATCCCGTGCCGGTTTGGGATTGCCCAAGACAGTTTTTACGAATTATTCGAAGGACGTTGAACGCATTATCAAAGAAGTTGGTGGTACACCAGTAATTATCAAGTTACTTGAAGGAACGCAAGGTTTGGGCGTTGTTTTGGCTGAAAACAAGAAAGCAGCCGTGTCTGTGGTAGAAGCATTTAATGGCCTCAAGGCACGCGTAATCGTTCAAGAATTTATTAAAGAGGCCAAAGGTGCAGATATCAGAGCTTTTGTAATCGATGGGCATGTGGTAGGTGCTATGAAGCGTCAGGCAAAAGATGGTGAATTCAGATCTAATCTTCATCGTGGCGGAACGAGTGAGGTGATAGAACTCTCTCACGAGGAAGAAATCGCCGCGATCAAGGCGGCTTCTGCTTTGAAGTTAGGTGTTGCCGGCGTGGATATTTTGCAAAGTGAACGCGGACCACTGATTATCGAAGTGAATTCTTCACCCGGGTTAGAAGGCATTGAAGCAGCCACCGGAAAAGATATTGCTGCCCAAATGATTAAATACGTGGAAAAAAACGCGTAATCAGTCGTTGCTTGTATTGTGCACTTGATTCACATCAACAAGGTATTTGCGCAACAACGTTTTGCGTCCAATAAGCACTTGATATTTCATTTCTGATCGATCGGTAAGCGTGACTTCACTGCGAATATCCCGTTTACCTATGCGAAGTCGTGTTCGAATGCAAAATCGTTTTTCGGAATGACCAAACGAACTGCGCACATCGCGCGTCGTGTATTTATCAAAATAGTATGTTTTAGCTCCAGTATCGTCGAGGTCGAATATGGCTTCGAGAATGGTTTTATTGCCCTCGTCTATTTCACGACAAGACAAGCAGTGGATAGCGGTGCGGTATGCACCGGTATCCACTTTAGCCTCAATATTTTTTACCCCTAAATCGGGAAGGTCGATGCGTTCGCGTCGACCGATGATTTGTAAATGAGGTTGATGTTTTGACATTATCCTTGAGTCAGAAGCTTTTTTACAATTTCTGAAACGGCCTTGCCGTCAGCTTTACCCGCTAAGGCTTTTGAAGCAACGCCCATCACTTTACCTAGGTCGCCCGGACCTGCAGCGCCAACTTGTGCGATTATCGCGGCCACTTCGGCTTCTAATTTCTCTCCGGTCAATTGCTCGGGCAGATAGGCAGAAATTACAGCTGCTTGCTTCATCTCTTCTTCAACCAACTCCGGACGGTCTTGTGACTTATAAATCTCTACCGACTCCATTCGCTGTTTGTAAAGTTTGTTGAGAATGGCCATAGCTTTAGAATCATCTACTGTACCATCGCTGCCTTCTTTGGTCATTTCAAGGAGAATCTTACTCTTGATATCGCGCAATGCCATCAATTTCTCTTTTTCTCCGGCCTTCATGGCGCTTTTAATGTCGTCGTTGATACGGTCTGCAATATTCATCTTGATTTTTTTTTCAAATATAAGAATTGTCGAACTGACTTAAAGTCAATTCATTTCCTAAATAAATTCGTATATATTTGTACCGAACGTTCATTCGATTCTTATGAAAAAAACAATGACTCGTAAAGAGAAAGTGCTCAGAACAGCCCTTCAAATGGTGGCCTCAGGAGGCTTCCAAGGCGCTCCGATTGCTGAATTGGCTGCAAAGTCTAAGGTGGCTGTAGGAACTATCTACCATCACTTCGCGAACAAAGACGAAATGGTAGCAGCCATGTATCTTCTCTGCAAGGAAAGCCTTGCCGATTCGCTCACAAAAGTGAATGACCCAAAGGCTTCAAGTCAGAAAAAATTCGAAAAGCTTTGGGATGCTTATCTCGATCACGCGGCGAAAAATCCAGTCGAGTTTTCTTTTCTAGACCAGTATAAGTCTTCTCCTTTGATTACGGCGGCTGTTGTGAAAAGTGCTGAGAAGTTTGATGCTGCGATCAACGTATTCATTAAGGAAGGTTTGAAAAATAAAGATCTTCGCAAATCTGAAGATGCAGTGCTTATCGAGTTTTTCAATGCGAATGTGAATGCCGCCGCACGTATTCATGTTTCTAAATCAAAGAAAAAAATATCCTCTAAAGAATTGGCCGGTCTTCGTGAAATGACGTGGGCAGGTTTGAAGAAATAACAGATGTTCTATAAAAAGAAAAGCCCCTTCTCATTGAGAAGGGGCTTTTTATTTTCATCCGACTTAGGTTGGCTTACATCATGCCACCCATTCCACCACCCGGCATGGCCGGCATAGCAGGAACATCTTCTTTGATATCTGAAATTACACATTCTGTAGTCAGCAACATACCCGCAATAGAAGCAGCGTTCTCTAAGGCAACACGGCTAACTTTCGTTGGGTCGATAACTCCTGCTGCATACATATTTTCAAATACTTCTGTGCGGGCATTGTATCCGAAGTCATCCTTGCCTTCGCGAATCTTTTGAACGATTACGGCACCTTCTCCTCCGGCATTGGCAACGATTTGGCGAAGTGGTTCTTCAATCGCACGACGCACAATCTGTACTCCGGTATCTTCATCTTCGTTCAATCCCTTAACATGATCAAGTGCCGCTGCGGCGCGGATATACGCTACACCACCTCCTGGTACGATACCTTCTTCTACGGCAGCGCGAGTGGCGTGCAATGCATCGTCAACACGATCTTTCTTCTCTTTCATTTCCACTTCAGTGGCAGCACCCACATAAAGTACGGCAACTCCTCCGGCCAATTTCGCCAAACGCTCTTGAAGCTTTTCGCGATCATAGTCTGAAGTGGTTTTTTCGATTTGAGATTTGATTTCTCCAATGCGCGCTTGGATGCCTTCTTTCGAACCAGCACCATTTACCAAGGTTGTATTGTCTTTGTCGATGGTAATCTTTTCGGCACGACCTAAATCTTGAAGCGTCGCATTCTCCAATTTGAAACCAGTCTCTTCGCTGATTACGTTTCCGCCGGTGAGGATCGCAATGTCTTGCAACATCGCTTTGCGGCGATCACCGAAACCAGGTGCTTTAACTGCAGCTACTTTCAGGGCGCCACGAATCTTATTCACTACAAGTGTAGCCAACGCTTCGCCGTCAACATCCTCAGCAATGATGAGCAATGGACGACCGGTTTGAGCTGTTTTTTCCAATACCGGAAGGAGTTCTTTCATATTGCTGATCTTCTTGTCATAGATCAAAATGTAAGCATTCTCCAATTCGGCTTCTTGGTTTTCCGCATTGGTCATGAAATAAGGGCTGAGGTAACCGCGGTCGAATTGCATACCTTCTACGGTCTTCACTTCAGTTTCAGTACCTTTTGCTTCTTCAACAGTGATTACGCCTTCTGTACCTACTTTTTCCATGGCTAAAGCGATGAGGCTTCCGATGCTGTCATCGTTGTTGGAAGAAATTGTAGCTACTTGTTTGATTTTATCGTTGTCGCTACCTACAGTTTTTGAAATCTTGGCGAGTTCTGCCACTACAGCTGAAACAGCTTTGTCAATACCGCGTTTCAAATCCATTGGGTTCGCACCACTAGCTACGTTTTTCAAACCTGAAGTAACGATTGCTTGAGCGAGAACTGTTGCAGTAGTTGTACCGTCACCGGCGAGGTCGGCGGTTTTAGAAGCCACTTCTTTGAGCATTTGAGCGCCCATGTTTTCAATGGGATCCTTGAGTTCAATTTCTTTGGCTACGGTTACACCATCTTTGGTCACATGAGGTGCACCAAATTTTTTGTCGATAACAACATTGCGTCCTTTTGGACCAAGAGTCACTTTTACAGCATTGGCCAATGCGTCCACTCCGGCTTTCAATTTCTCACGGGCGGCTGTGTTGAATGTGATTTCTTTTGCCATGGTCTATTGTGTGTTTTTTTTAAGTTGAAAATTGATGATTAAAGAATCGCGAAAATATCTGCTTCGCGCATGATGAGATACTCTTTTCCTTCCACGGTAATCTCGGTTCCGGCATACTTGCCATACAGCACGGTGTCGCCTGGTTGAACGGTCATGGGCTCATCTTTTTTGCCATTTCCAACCGCAACAACGGTTCCGCGTTGTGGCTTTTCTTTAGCGCTATCGGGAATGATAATGCCGCTCGCTGTGGTGGTTTCTGCCGCAGATGGCTCAACCAAGACGCGGTCTGCAAGAGGTTTAATTGAAACTGACATATACTATTATTTTTTGGTTTGAATTAATTTTTTCGCAACAGCGATTGTCATTTTTTGTGCCATTGGAATTTTTGCCAAAAACACTGAATAATTTGTCAGTTTAGAGCAAAAAAAATGTCAGTGTGTGACACACACTGACATTTTCAATATGTTCTTAAAAAGAAAATTTTATTGTCCGTCTGCAGGCGCTTCGGTTTGAGTAGGATCAATCGGGCGCTCAGGAAGGGTAGTCGTATAGAAGCTAGCGGATACAAGGCAAAGCACGAAAAGAGCTACAGCCAAAACCCATGTTGCTTTTTCCAAGAAGTCAGCAGTGCGTTGTACTCCACCGATTTGGGTAGAACCTTGGAAACCTACTGCGAGGCCGCCACCTTTCGGGTTTTGAATCAACACAACAACACCCAAAAGAAGGGCTACGAGAACGATGAGTACAATGATAAAGGTTTGCATATGATTACTTTTTAAACTGATTCAAATTTTTTAATTGGGTTGCAAAGTAAACACTTTTTTCTGGATGTAGCTGCATGAGTTTGCGGTAAACCTTTCTGGCTTTGTCTAGTTTGCCCTGTTGGACGAATAATTTGGCCATAGTTTCTGTCGCAAAACTGAAGTCTTCTTCAAGACTATCCTTGCCTACATTGGCTGCTGCCGTGTATTCCGCCGCTTTGCCCGGCGTGATTTTTGGCTCAGATTGGATAAATCGATCGATAATATTGCGTTGTTTCTCTCGCTTATCCGCCCCTCCCAAAGGAGCCAACCCGCCATTTTGGAGTTTGTATAAATATTCGTAAGAACGTCTCTCATCCTCCAACTCTTGTTCCTGTTCCTGTTCTAGTTCTTGCTCTTGCTCTGGTTCTTGTTCTAGTTCTATTTCTTGTTCCTGTTCTCTTTCCTCTTCCTCCTCCCTCACTTCTTCCCCGTAGGGCGCGGAGCGCTCGTCCCGTAACCCCGCAGGGGTGTCCCGTAGCTCTTCCGCAGGAAGAGCGTCCTGTAGCCCCGAAGGGGCGTCCTGTAGCAAGCCCGCAGGGCGCGCGTCCTGTAGCGAAGCGTCCTCTCCGTAGTGGGTTTTTTTCGCCCGCAGCATCATCAACTCCGCAAAACTTAATGTCGAGGTATCTTTTTCGCTCAAATTTTCACTTTCACTCTCCCCACTCAATTCCGTTATATTCTCATTCTCATTCTGAGTTTCAATCATCCCCACTTCCATTTCAATCGAGCTATGCACAGCCTCAATCAATATATTCCGCGATAACTCATCGAATTCAGGGTTCAGCGTTCGGGGTTCAGGGTTCAGCGTTCGGAGTTCAGGGTTCAGCGTTCGGAGTTCAGGGTTCAGTGTTCGGGGTTCAGGGTTCAGCGTTCGGAGTTCAGGGTTCAGTGTTTTCTCTTCAGCCTCTTGTTCCCGTTCCCGTCCCTTCTCTTCAAAAATCTCTAGCTCATCCGCCGAAATCACCGCAAAATCCTTCTCCCTCACTTCCTCCCCGTAGGGCGCGGAGCGCTCGTCCCGTAACCCCGCAGGGGTGTCCTGTAGCTCTTCCGCAGGAAGAGCGTCCTGTAGCCCCGAAGGGGCGTCCTGTAGCAAGCCCGCAGGGCGCGCGTCCTGTAGCGAAGCGTCCTTCAAATAGTTGTACAGAACAGTGCGGTCACCCGCATATAGGGCCGCATTCTGCACTTGATCAGAAAAACGATGGTCGTTATTCTCTTGATATATTTTGGCTAAAAGAATATGCGCTGCTGTGAAATACGGATACTCTGCTTTGATGCGCTCCAATTCCTCAATCGGAATCGCTTTGCGCAGGGCAGGCTGTTCTAAAGCTTGATATATTAGCGTTGTATCCAAAAGTCGATTTACCAGTTACCTACACTGGCGTTATAAATTTCTTGTGTCAATTGATCGTTGATTGTAGTCCATAATTCTTGCTCAACAGTCAACAAATCTTGCGAAGCATCGAAGTCTGCGAACTTAGAAAAACTCTTGTCAAAACTCAATTCAGGCTCGAGGGTATTGTTATATTTTACTTTAATGGAAATAGTCAATCGGTTCAAGGAAGCAGTTTCGTTGCCTGTCACAGCAACAGGCGCTACTTTGTATTCAGTGATAAAGCCCTTGTATTGCAAATCGCCATCAGTTTCAGAAATTTTCAAAGGACTTTGACTCAACAATAAATCTTTGAATGATTCGGTCAATCGCTGAGCATAGATGGGGCTGGCCAAGGCCGTTTGAGATCGAAATGTTTCGACTGAAAATGTACTCGCACCACTAAATTGGCCTCCTGTCAGGGAATAGCGCACGGTGCATGATGGCACTATGGCCATTACAATCAACATGAGGAGGAGATATGTGCGTTGTGTGATCACTTACCTAAATTGTATTCTTTGATTTTTCGATACAATGTACGCTCTGAAATACCCAATTCTTCAGCGGCATATTTGCGTTTGTTCTTGTGCTTTTGCAACGCTTTTTTAATCAAATCTTTCTCGCTATCCGTCAAACTCAATGATTCTTCCACTTCTACATGTGTGGTATGGGTTGACATGGATTGTTCTACACGAGGAGTGCCGATATGAATCATTCCTGTATTGACACCGGCTTTTGGGTATTCATTAACCAAAGCCTCAGCATCGGGTTCTTCTTGAAATACTTTTTCAAAGAGCGCTGCATTCTCTTGATTGGGAACGAAATTACCTCCGCTCTGAATCATGCCTAAGACCAATTTTTTCAGATCGGTCAAATCATTCTTCATGTCAAAAAGCACTTTGTACAAAATTTCTCGCTCGGTATAGTCGGGCTGACTTCCGCTGCGACCGACGAGCATCGGCTTGCTGTTGAATCCTTCTTCTGGCAAATAACGCAGCAATGCGGCGCCATCTATAATGCGTTCAGATTCAAGAACGCTCATTTGTTCCGTGATATTCTTCAGCTGACGCACGTTTCCTGGCCATGAGTAATTCGTCAACATTTGAATAGCTTCATCAGTCAATTGCAAAACGGGCATGCGGTATTTTTCAGAAAAATCAGTGGTGAATTTTCTGAAAAGCATTATGATGTCATCGCGACGCTCGCGGAGTGCAGGCATTTTGATGGGGACTTGACTAAGTCGGTAATACAAATCATCGCGAAATTTCCCAGCTTGCATGGCAGCGCTGAAGTCGACGTTGGTGGCGGCAACAACACGTACATTGGTCTTGATCACCTTTGAACTACCTACACGAATAAATTCGCCTGTTTCCAAAACACGGAGTAAGCGAACTTGAGTGCCCAAAGGCAATTCAGCTACTTCGTCCAAAAAAATGGTGCCCCCATTGGCTTCTTCAAAATACCCTTTGCGGGCTTCATGAGCTCCAGTGAATGATCCTTTTTCATGGCCGAAAAGCTCACTATCGATGGTTCCTTCAGGAATTGCACCGCAGTTTACCGCGATGTAAGGACCGTGCTTGCGTGAACTCAGTTGATGAATGATTTTTGGGATCACTTCTTTACCAACACCACTCTCTCCATTGATGAGCACGGAGATATTGGTAGGGGCAACTTGTATAGCAATATCCAACGCGCGATTAAGCAACGGAGAATGTCCGATGATCTCGAAACGTTGTTTGACTGTTTGAATTTCCATAATAAATCGAATGGCGAATATACTGACGTCTTGTCAGTATTCGCTTAAATCCCTTTTCTATTTAATGAAATTTTAGGATTGAGAAGGAATAATCCGAGGATATACGGCGGTGATTTCACCCAATAGGGTTACAGCAGTGCAATCATGTACAAATACGTCAACATAATCACCGGGTTTGGCGTCGCCTTTTGGGAAAACAACAACCACATTTTGACTATTGCGTCCGTAATAATGTTCTTCGGATTTTTTTGATACGCCCTCTACAAGCACACGATTTGTTTTTTGGGCGTATAAGCGTGTGCGAGCGGCGCTGCATTCCATTTGAACATCAATAACTTCACGCAAGCGACGACCTTTTACATCCTCCGGCACATCATCTTCGAATTTGCGCTCGGCCAATGTTCTTGGTCGCTCGCTGTACTTGAACATATAGGCCATATCATATTGTACAGCTTTCATCAAGCTTAAGGTGTCTTGATGTTCATCTTCTGTTTCACCACAAAAGCCGGAAATAATATCGGTGCTAATCGCTGCGTTCGGCAGAATGGTGCGAATGGCCTGAATACGCTCCAAATACCATTCACGAGAATAACCGCGATTCATGCGTTTTAATACATCCGTATTGCCGCTTTGTACTGGCAAGTGAATGTATTCGCAGATGTTTTCATACTTGGCCATCACGTGCAACACGTCGTCTGTCATGTCTTTGGGATGACTAG
>JBMOFW010000067.1:0-13628 GCA_049318685.1 Flavobacteriales bacterium | reverse complement strand
TTTAACCGAAGAAAGAACTTCTTGCATAAATCCGTTTTCATTGAATCGAATTTGAATGGTGCTTTGAGAATTCATCGTGATTGTTATTTGACACAAATTAGCATTACTTACTTCACGTCAATATTTGGTCTATATTATCAGTATATTTTCTTATTTTTAAGGAGAAGTATTGTCGACTGCTGTTTTCACACTAATTTCGTCATATGCTCTTGAAATCAAAGGATGCAACCTCTCTCAGTGCCTTTGCTTATGATAAGTTATTGGCCGGGGGTTGGTTTCGTGGTGCTCGGTTTATGAACAAACCCGAGTATATCTGTGCATCGGGTGGTTTGTTCTCTCCTGTTCATATTCGACTAGACCTTGAAGACCATGAGTTTCGAAAGTCTCATAGAAAACTCTTACGTAAAAATACGGGGCAATTCAAATGTTTGATTACGCCGGCCATAGTTGATCATAAGGCAGAGTATTTATACCAATCGCAAAAGGAGGATTTCCAGGCATTCATTTATCCCTCATTGGATGAAGCCATTTTCACAGTTGACGATCCGAATTCATTCCGCACGTTTACCATTCGTGTTTTTGACAATGAAAAATTAATTGCCACTAGTTTTTTTGATGTAGGCTTCAATTCTATGGCAAGTCTGCTGGGATTATACGATAAAACTTACGCCAACCGAAGTTTAGGAAGTTTTACCATTCTGAAGGAAATTGAATTTGCAAAGCAATTAGGCTGTAAATACTATTATCCAGGATATGTACTAGATGATTTGAAAGTATTTGCATACAAATTAGAGTTTGGCAAATTTGATTTTAAGGCTCCGGACGGGAAGTGGAAGTCATTTGAAAAGTATGATCGTTCCAAAACCCCAACCAATCAATTACGCAAGCATTTTGATGTAATGGTGGATTGGTTGCAACAAAACAACATGCAAGGGCGCGTAAAGACGTATCCATTGCACTATGCGTATAATCCGAAGTTGGATCAATCTCAGTTTTATGAATATCCTCTATATTATGAGATGATAGTGAACGGTGAACGACACGCTGTTTCCTACGATCCTGATCGCAATTCATATGTTTGGTCGCAGATTATCAAATCACCAATGCACAATAGATTGCTGGCCGGTCTTGAGATCAGCGAAGATTTGCGCACGGGCAGATCTTACGAGATGAATCTCCTCGAAACGGTTCGAGAAATTTATTTACCGATTGATTTGATTGAAAAGTTTCAAATATCCAGCACCACGCCAACGGGGCAGTGGTCAGATCCCATCACCTCGTTCAAAATGAAGGCTTCTTTCAAGTGAGGAACAAGAGAGGCAGAAATAAGACAATAGTCGATTCTCCAGCCTACATTCTTTGCGCGTGAGTTGAATCGAGCGCTCCACCAAGAGTATTTCACAGTATCCGGATAGAGGTGCCTAAAACTGTCTACAAATCCATTATTCAAGAAGGCAGAAAGCCCGTCAATTTCACGTTGAGTATACCCGGCCGATTTGTTATAGTTTGATTTCGGATTGGCCAAATCGATTGGCTGATGCGCTACGTTTAAATCTCCAATGAATACGACTGGCTTGGTCTTTTCTAATTTCTTTAAGAATGCCAACATGTCTTTGTCCCATTCCTCGCGGTAGTCGAGACGAGCCAATTCGCTGCCGCTATTGGGCACATAACACGTTACCACAAATAATTTTTCAAACTCGAGGGTCAATGTTCGCCCTTCATTATCATGTTCTGCTTTACCGATGCCTTTTTGTACACTCAGGGGGACAGATTTTGAAAGAGTGGCAGTTCCGCTATAGCCGGGTCTCTCTGCACTGGAAGATTCAAGATGAAATTCACTGAGCTCAAATAGCGCTTCTCGTACTTGCGCGTCATTGGCTTTTGTTTCTTGAAAACCAATCAAATCAGGATTGAGCTGACGAATATCTTCGATCAAACTTTTCTTGACACAAGCGCGAATCCCGTTGACGTTAAAGGATATTATTTTCATCTTATTGTTGTCCGAATACTTTGATTAATATGTCAGAAACACGTGCCGCAGGGTCTTTTCTGATCTTTTTTTCTTCCGAAGCCACATAAAAGAACAGTCCGTCCAATGCCTTTTGGGTCACATACCCTTTGAGGTCTGTATTTACTTTTTCTCCTCCACTCAATGTCATCGCCGTGTTGTAGGCCTTGGCAATAGGTTCCCAGTAGGAAGTAAGTTTGACCTCGTCAATTTTATTGCTGACAATAGGGGAGAAACGCTCGCGTAAATTGCTCTCTGTATTTTTTCTTAAATACGTTGTTGCCGCCACAGAATCGCCTTTGAGTATGGTGAATCCATCTTGAATCGACATGTTCATGATGGCATCAATAAACACTTGAGTGGCTTCTCCTGCAGCCTTTTCCGCTGCACGGTTGAGGTTGGTTTCGAAATTAGTGACTTGGGTTTGCATTCCTGCATTGATCGCCCATGTTTTCACTTTCTCGGCTTCAGCTGGAAATGGTATGCGTATAGCTGGGTTTTTCAAAAAACCGTCCGTCTTTGACGTAAAAGCGACCGCATTTTGCGAACCCACTTTAAGCGCTTCTCGAAGTCCTTGAATCACTTCGTCATTAGACAAAGTTGGTTTACTTACCCCGGTGGGGACGGAGGCTAAAACATCATTGAGGGCCTGCGGGTCGCAGGAAATGAGCGAAAGGGTTATCGCAAATAGGGTCAGTTTTTTCTTCATAGCTTTTACATGTTTCTTCGATACTGACCACCTACCGCAAAAAGCGATGATGTCAATTCTCCTAATGAACAGTATTTGGCTGCTTCCATCAATTCAATAAATATGTTTTGATTTTGAACAGCTGCATGTTGCACTTTTTGAATGGTGGTCTGCGCGTGGTCTTGCATACATTGATGCAAATTGTTGACCATTTTTATTTGATACTCTTTTTCTTCCTCTGTGGCGCGAATTACTTCTTTAGGAAGTATTGTCGGTGAGCCTTTAGAGGAAAGAAAAGTATTTACGCCAATGATCGGATAGTCGCCATTGTGCTTGAGCGTTTCGTAATAAAGTGATTCTTCTTGAATCTTTCCACGTTGATACATGGTCTCCATTGACCCGAGTACACCTCCGCGTTCTGTGATACGGTCAAATTCACTCAATACGGCTTCTTCGACTAAATCTGTCAATTCTTCGATAATGAAACTTCCTTGAATTGGGTTTTCATTTTTTGCAAGTCCCAATTCTTTGTTGATGATTAATTGAATGGCCATGGCACGACGAACACTTTCTTCTGTTGGTGTAGTGATTGCTTCGTCGTAGGCATTCGTATGCAGCGAATTGCAGTTGTCGTATATCGCATACAGTGCCTGAAGTGTCGTGCGAATATCGTTGAAGTCGATTTCTTGAGCGTGTAGTGAGCGACCTGAAGTTTGGATATGGTACTTGAGCATTTGTGCTCGTGCATTGCCTTGGTATTTTTTTGCCAAGGCTTTCGCCCAAATACGGCGCGCCACGCGACCAATAACCGCATATTCAGGATCAACTCCGTTGGAGAAAAAGAAACTTAAGTTTGGACCAAATTCATTGATGTCCATTCCACGGCTTAGGTAATACTCCACATAGGTGAATCCGTTGGCCAACGTGAATGCCAATTGAGTAATTGGATTTGCTCCGGCCTCTGCGATGTGATATCCACTGATAGAAACAGAGTAGAAATTGCGAACTTTATTTTGGATGAAATATTCTTGCACATCACCCATTAATCGCAAAGCAAATTCTGTCGAAAATATACACGTATTTTGTGCTTGGTCTTCCTTTAAGATATCGGCCTGAACTGTGCCACGCACTTGTGCAAGTGTTTGAGCTTTAATGGTGGCGTAAGTTTTTTCATCCAAAATCTCATCACCAGTAATGCCCAAGAGCATTAATCCCAAACCGTCATTTCCTTCCGGCAAGGCGCCTTGGTATGCAGGACGATTTAAGCCTTTGTCATCCCACTTGGCTTTGAGTTTTTGCTCGACCAACGATTCCAGGTCATTGGCTTTGATATATTTCTCACATTGCTGATCAATAGCAGCATTCATGAAATAGCCCAACAGCATTGGTGCCGGACCGTTGATGGTCATGGATACGGAGGTTTTAGGATCACATAGATCAAAACCGCTATAAAGTTTTTTGGCATCGTCGAGACAACAGATAGATACACCTGAATTGCCTACTTTACCGTAAATATCCGGACGATAGTCGGGATCATTTCCATATAAAGTTACAGAGTCGAAAGCCGTGCTCAAGCGTTTCGCCGGCATAGCCAGACTCACGTAGTGGAATCGGCGATTGGTGCGCTCAGGGCCACCTTCACCTGCGAACATACGCGTTGGATCTTCTCCTTCTCGTTTGAATGGATAGATACCACTGGTGTATGGGAATTCACCGGGCACGTTTTCTTGAAGCACCCAACCCAAAATGTCGCCCCAAGAGCGGTATTTCGGAAGAGCTACTTTCGGTATGAGGGTGTGCGACAAACTTTCAGAATGTGTTTGCACACTCAAAACTTTATCGCGTACTTGGAATTTATATTCTGCGTCTTTATATAGTTTTTTCTTCGCTTCCCAACCTTGAATGGCTTCCCAATTGTGCGGGTCGAGGTCCATTTTAATCCGGTCGAAAGATCCTTTTATGATGCTCACAGAGATCTCTAATTCTTTTTGGTCAATTCCTTTTTCACCAAATTGAGTCTCGAGAATTTCAATGCTTTTGTGCAATCCAAAGAGCTTTTCTGCGACTTCTTTTTGTTGATTTACCCATTGATCGTAAGATCGAATGGTTTCGGAGATTTCGCTGAGGTAGCGGGTGCGTTGCGGAGGAATAATGTAGATCTTTTCGCTCATTTCACGGGTGATGGTGAAATTGGATTTCAAATCAGCCCCCGTTTTTTCCGCTATTTTATCCATGAGCTTTTTGTAAAGCTCATTGGTGCCGGGATCGTTGAATTGAGATGCAATGGTTCCTACAACAGGTAAGCTATCGTCTTCAGCATCCCAAAGATTGTGATTGCGTTTGTATTGTTTGCGAACATCACGGAGGGCATCCAAAGCTCCGCGTTTGTCGAATTTGTTGATGGCTACTACGTCGGCAAAATCGAGCATATCGATTTTCTCAAGTTGGGTAGCAGCACCAAATTCAGGCGTCATGAGATAGAGGGCCACATCGCTGTGATCCATGATTTCCGTATCGCTTTGACCGATGCCTGAAGTTTCTAGTATGATTAGATCAAATTTGGCGGCCTTTAATATTTGAACAGCTTCAGAAACGTGTTTACTGAGTGCAAGATTTGATTGACGGGTAGCCAAAGAACGCATATATACGCGAGGATTCCGAATCGAGTTCATGCGAATTCGATCACCCAGCAATGCACCGCCTGTTTTGCGTTTTGAAGGATCAACACTGATGATCCCGATGTGTTTGTCAGGAAAATCGAGTAGGAAACGACGAACGAGTTCATCCACCATCGAGGATTTACCGGCACCACCGGTACCGGTAATACCTAGTACAGGCGATTTGGATTGCGCTGCTAGGGTTTTGATTTTGTCCAATTCTGCGCGATGTTGATCCGGGAAATTTTCAGCAGCTGAGATCAGACGCGCAATAGAACCGTGGTCATCTACCGAGAGATGACCTATTTCACCATTGAGGTTTTCACCTGTTGCAAAATCAGATTTGTTGACCAAGTCATTGATCATCCCTTGTAAACCCATGGCACGTCCATCATCCGGATGGTAGATACGTGTGATGCCATAGCCTTGCAGCTCAGCAATTTCTTCCGGAAGGATGGTGCCACCGCCACCACCGAAGATACGAATATGATCAGCTCCTTTTTGCTTGAGCAAATCACGCATATACTTAAAATATTCCGTGTGACCGCCTTGATAGCTGGTCATGGCAATGGCTTGTGCATCCTCTTGAATGGCGCAATTGACAACCTCTTCAGCTGAGCGATCGTGCCCGAGATGAATGACTTCACAGCCGGTAGATTGGATGATACGTCGCATGATATTGATGGCTGCGTCGTGGCCATCAAAAAGAGAAGCAGCCGTGACTACACGGACTTTATGCTTGGGGGTATAAGGTGCTTGAACTTCCATGATTATCTATTGAATCAGTGGGGTCAAAGTTAATGGATACGCGATAAACAAAAAGTCCCGGATTTCCGGGACTTTTCAAGATTATTGAAACATTTCTCGCATTCGTTCTTCCATTAACTTCGGATCTTGCATGGCTTCCCATCCGAAAGTAGAAATCATCCATACAGCTAACAAGATCATGATTCCAGACAAAACAATACCAATTATGGCACAAATCCGACCAGCTTTTAAATTTTTGTAGGATTTTTCTGTGTATTCAGCGGAGTTCGTTGCATACAATGTATTCGCCTTACCGAACATAACTAAAGCGACTATTCCAAGAGCTAACCCACCAAGACCATTTACACAACAACAGAACGGGATGGATAAAATACCAAGAATAAGAACTGCTGTAGAATTGGGGATGGGGCGCTGAGTGAGCATGTTATTTTCCAATGTTTCCATAATAGAGGTTTTGTGAAGTGCATATATATGTGAAAATTGAAAATGAAGCGTGAAAAAATGTGATGAAAGGTCGGAAATTATGAAAAGACGGTTCCATTCACCCATTTGAAAACGTAGTTAATAACCATTACTACAGCGGATGCGATGTATAAATACATCAAAATGCGCGCTCCGTGCTTGAATTGGAATTTGAGATGCAGGAGAAGAAATATCATCAAAAACATAAACGGAATTACCGTTGGATTCATGGCAATCGAACCTTCGATATCTCCTTCAAGTAATTTAATCATAGCCCGCTGCATTCCACATCCCGGGCAATCGATGCCGGTCATGGCTTTCATAGGGCACTTCAACATGTGTTCGGAAAGCCATTCTGTAATGGTGAGAATCTCCATAATACAAATGTAATGAGCAATATTAATTCTTCCGTGTTCATAGAAATTTAACAAATGCTTCATGTAAATTAAACAAGAAGCCTGTTGCTTTGGGCCGTTACTTTTTTCACGACACTTGACGGAACAATTTGGAATACTAGAGCAAGAGCTCGCTCATTTTACAAGGGCTATTGGACACCCAGCACGGGTGGCCGTGTTGATAGCTATTGCAAAGAATGGCAACATGGTAGAGGGCGATATCATTGATGTGCCGCCATTATCAAAGTCAACTATTATTCAACATTTACGTGAACTTAAAAGGGCTGGCTTGATTGATGGAAAAATTTTTGGCGTCAAGTCGAAGTATTGGATTGACAAAGATAATTTTGCGAAATTCTTAGATGATTTCCAAAAATTCGCGAACGAGGTCAATCAGAGTTGATTTTCCTTAACATCTGAGCAACAAAATCAAAACAATTGTCTAACTATCTGCTAGACGATTACTTGATAAAATGTTTATTGATGATGTCGGTTAAGGCCTGATGAATATGACCATTTGTACAGTTGACGTCTTCGCCAAAAACTGGATTATTTCCTCCGTCAAATTCTGTGACATGGCCACCAGCTTCAGCAACGATGCAAGCACCGGCTGCAACATCCCAAGGATTCAATCCGTATTCGTAGAACCCTTCAAAGCGTCCACAAGCAGTCCATGCCATATCCAAGGCTGCACTTCCCAAACGGCGCATTCCTCGTGTACTTTTCATTAATTCTTTAAAAAGTCCAAGGTATTGATCTTGACGACCAAAGTCATCATATGGAAATCCGGTGGCGAGTAGGGATGCGCCCAAATCGATTAGTCCAGATACATGAATCGCAGTGCCATTCAGCGTGGCGCCGTTGCCTTTTGATGCAGCAAACATTTCATTGCTATTCGGATCAAAAATGACCCCCAAAATAGCTTCGTTACGATCTACAAGTCCTATACTCGTGCACCAAACAGGTACACCGTGAACAAAATTGGTGGTACCATCAAGTGGATCAATGACCCAATTGAGTCCATCGGGTTTAGCGATTCCAGTGCCTTCCTCTGCGACAAAACCAGCTTCAGGCAGGATATTACTCAACCCTTCAACGAAACGGCGTTCGCTTTCTTTGTCAACGTAAGTAACCAGATTGTTTGGCGTTTTGATATCAGCAACTCCTTCATTGACATTTTGCTCTTTCATCCAAAGACCGATTTCTCGGCTGAGTTGAACAACTTGGATGGTTATTTCGGCTAATTGATTTGAATTCATGCAACGAAGTTAGAACTTTTGTTTCTTTGATTTTCTAATATTTGAAAATGCGATTTATTGATTTTGAATGGTGGAAGGGACTAGCAGTATTCATTGCCGCTGTGGTGCTGTATAGTTTGTATGGTCCCGTATTTCACCATCCAAATGATTTTCTCTTCGGTGCCGGCGGTGATGCAGTTAAAAATTATTTCACCTTCGCTTGGCACACAAAATACGATCAGGATTGGACGCAATTTGGTGGGTCGAATTATCCCTATGGGGAACATGTCGGATATACAGATGGTCATCCACTTTTCTCTTTGCTAATGGGGTGGATTCCATTGGTGAAAGCCTATCCGGTGGCAACGCTGAATTTGATCATGCTCTTTTCTCATTTAACCGCTCTTCGCATTGTGTATTTAATTTTGAGAAAATGGGCGGTGACGTCTTATGTAGCGGCTTTAGGTGCGCTTTCGATAGTTTGGCTCCAGCCACAATTGTTCCGAATGGAAGGACACTTGTCCCTCAGCTATGCCTGGGTAATTCCTTACTCCATATTGTTACT
The DNA here is from genome assembly GCA_049318685.1 of Flavobacteriales bacterium. Classification (GTDB taxonomy): domain Bacteria; phylum Bacteroidota; class Bacteroidia; order Flavobacteriales_D; family Sanyastnellaceae; genus JAIXWP01. Next base: position 4,844 of record JBMOFW010000067.1, on the reverse strand, counting down.
TACAGAGTTTTGGCAGCACAAAAATCGATTTACGCTTATTTGGTTGGGTATATATACATCGGCCATTTTTTTACTTCATCCTTATTTGGGATTGATGTTGTCAATGATGGTGAGTCTCTTTGCAATGGTTTATCTAATTCTAGCGCGATTCAAACCAAAAGATGATGGCAATTGGGTGGGTATTCTTCTCGCTGGTATCGTCCCCATTTTTCTTTTTATCATTTTCATGCGCGCAACAGATGCCCATGAAGAAAGACCAGACATCGCCATCGGTTTTTTGGAGCAAACCAGCAGCATAGATGATGTATTTCAACCCAATCACGATTCATTTGGCTACATTTTTTCTCCTGAAACAAATCAAGGTGGTCATGTAGATGAGGGGAGTTCCTATATCGGCCTGGCGACCATGATTATATTATTGGCATTCGTGGTGAACAGTGTCATCAACCGCCGAGAAACCATTGAGGATGATTTATTGCCTCGTACTTTCTTTATTACCTCTTTAGTTATTTTACTTTTTTCTTTTGGATTCCCTTTTAAATATGGTATGCAAGATTGGTTGTCGCGCATTCCATATCTCGAACAGTTCCGAGCGCCTGGACGATTTGCTTGGGTGTTCTATTATGCATCTACCTTGTGTGCGTTTTATGTGGTCAATGAATGGACTGAAAAGTTTTGGTGGCAATCGAATAAATTAGCAGTGGCTGTCCTTCCAATTGTGGTGAGCGGAGTATTCTTTATTGAAGGCTATATGCCGCAAAAGACCATAGCAGAACGCATTCTTTCAAATAAAAATGAATTGACGAATTGCACAAACCCGTCATATTTGAAAGCTCTACAAGATTCTTCGTTACAAAAGGCTTCAGCAATTGTGCCAATTCCTTTTTTTCATTATGGTTCTGATTATTATGGAATCCATGCAGATGATGAAGTCATGAAAGTCTCTTATGCTTTGGCTTTGAATACGGGAATTCCTTTGGTAGCTTCTTCAAACCCCAGGGTTTCCCTTTCCGAATCGCGAAAGATTATGCAACTATTTGCGCCATTTTATTTTGAAAAACCGATTTGGAAAGATTTTTCCATAGAAAATCCCAAATTCTATTTGTTTAAGGCGGAGGAAAATCAATCTATAGAGAATGCCCAAAGCTTAATTCTCGACCCGAATAAAGCTTGTGTTATTTATCAGTCCTTTTCTAAAGCATGTTATGCAAATGACATGGATGAAATCCGCAACGTGACAATGCGACGATGGCATGCGGATTCTGTACAAATCTCACATGAAAAAAAGATTTTCTTTCCATTACCGATGATCGCTAAGAGTGCTGATTACATTGCCCTTCAAGCATTTGCTCCTGGTGAACTCCATACAAATGAAAAGTACATCGCTTCTGTGAAATTGTCTGGGCCAGATTTGTACAAGGTGCGCGCAATGATGTTTATTGAATCGCAAGGCGAGAAAAAAGAATGGCTTTCCGTCAGTCATTGCACGATGTCGCCCATGATCTATGGCGATAGTCTGTTATTGGAATTGCCATTTACTATTCAAAATGAAAAAATTGGTTATTCCATTTTTATCAAAGGAAGTGATGATCTGCCTCAAGACTACAGTTACAGTCATTTTTTTGTTCGAAAACAAAATGAACTGTGGATTGATGAACGGAAAGACGAAAAAGGGAATGTCCTCCTTTTCGTAAATGGCGTGGCATTGACAAAAAAGAATGAGTGAATTGATTAACTTTGTGATATGCCAATCAATATTGATCGAAAGCGAATTCAGAATGTAAGTCGTTTGGAAATGCTTGCTCGCCAAGCCGTTGAAGGATTTATTACAGGGATGCACAAAAGTCCATTTCATGGTTTTTCAGTAGAATTTGCCGAACATCGACAATACAATAGCGGAGAAAGCACCCGACACTTAGATTGGAAATTATTGGCGCGAACCGATAAACATTTCGTAAAACGGTATGAAGAAGAAACGAATTTGCGTTGTCAAATTTTGATCGACACGAGTGCTTCGATGTTCTTCCCCAATGGAGTCAAGCCGGAAGGGGAGGAGATGAACAAATTGAAATTCTCCATTTATGCCTCGGCGGCATTGATTGAATTACTGAAACATCAGCGCGATGCTGTTGGATTGAGTTTATTTGGTGATAAAATTGATTTAAATACACGTGCCGGTAGCAGCGGTGCACATATCAACTTTCTTTTTGCGGAGCTTGAGTCATTGCTTAACAAAGTAGATGGCGAATCGGGGAAAAAGTCATTTGTTACCGATACAATTCATGAAATTGCTGAGAGCGTGCACCGTCGATCCATGATAATCATTTTTAGTGATATGATGGATAATTCAGAAAATGCCGCTGAATTATTTTCTGCCTTGCAGCATCTCAAGCACAATAAGCATGAAGTGGTACTCTTCCATGTGATTGACAAATCAAAAGAGGTTCAATTTAATTATGAGAATCGCCCTTATACTTTTGTAGACTTGGAGAGTGGCGACGAAATTAAAGTCAATCCCGCGGACGTGCGTGATATCTATGTGCGCAATTATGAAAAGTTCAAGACAGATTTGAAATTGAAATGCGGCTCATATGCCATTGATTTTGTGGAAGCCGATATCAACGAAGGCTTCGATCACATTCTTTTACAATACTTGATTAAACGGCAAAAAATGCGTGTTTAAAGTGGAATGGAGAAGGTTTTTCCTTCTTCAGCCAGCTCGACACACGGAAATTCCTCCAGTGCTTGTTCCAAAAACGGAAGTTCATCTGAATACCTCGAACTAAAATGTCCGAGTACTAATTTGCGTACTTCGGCCAATCGAGCAATTTTTGCCGCTTGTCTGGCTGTACTATGAAATGTGGTTTTGGCGCGTTCCTTTTCGCTATCTAAAAAGGTACTTTCGTGATAAAGTAGATCTGTTCCTTTGATAGAATCGACAAGGGTTTCCCAATAAGCTGTATCAGAGCAATACGAATAGGATCGGCTTCTTTCTGCCGGAATACATGCCTCTGCGGGTTCTACTACGCGTCCGGATTCAAGTGTGACGGCTTTGTTTTTCTTCAAAAAAATAATCTCAGATGGTTTGAGGTCATATTTTGAAATAATGCTTTTCCGAATCTTAGGCGATTTTTCTTTTTCCACAAACTGAAATCCACACGTTGGAATACGATGTTTTAAAGGAAAAGAATACACTTCAATGGTTTTGTCTTCATAGATCAGTTTCTTTTTTTCCTGACTCAAAGCCACAAAATGCAAAGGATATTCTATAAAAGTTTGAGAAACTTTAAAACTCAAATCAAGTAATTCTTTCAGTTCGGGCGGGCCAAATACGGTGAGTTCACTCTTTCGCCCAAGCAAGTGCAAACTGCTTAGAAGCCCAATTAAACCCAGATAGTGATCGCCGTGTAAATGGCTAATGAAAATATGTTGAACTCGCTGAATTTTAATATGGCGTTTTCGCAATTCCATTTGGGTGCCTTCGCCACAATCGATCATGAAAAGTTTATCATGAATATCCAGGACCTGAGAAGACGGATTATGTCTTCCCGTTGGCGTAGCCGCGCCGCATCCCAATATAGTAATATCAAAATTCATTGGAAAAAAGAAGCCTTCCCAGAGGAAGGCTTCAAATCGTATTTAGTGGATAGATCAGTGTTGAACCATCAATTTTTTTGTCAATTTTTTATCACCTACAGTGATCGAATACAAATAGATTCCATTTTTTAGTTCTTCCGTATTGATCGTGTACGTGTTTTTGCCTTGCTTACCAGAAGTGCTCTTGACGATTACTTGCTCTCCTAAGAGATTGTAAACAGCAATATTTACAGTGGACGATTGAGGCAACTCATACGAAATAGTCGTCTGATTGTTTGCCGGGTTAGGAGCAGAACTATTCAAGGCCAATTCGAATGCAGGCGTTTCAGCTACCGAAGTGGTCAAAATTTCAAGCGTATAATCTTCGAATGTGTATTGGGCAGATTGTGCTGTAATGAAGGTGAAATAGCCGGTAGCATAAATTTTTACTGGAAAAATTCCACTCATGTTTGGCACACCTGAAATGTCGCCACAATAGGCTCCACCGGCGTAGAAGTGACAGTCAATTGGAGAAACGTTATTGTTGTTACAAGTCACATTCAATCCAAGTTCAGTAATATTCAATTCGACATCACCAACTACGTAGGTAATACTATCCAAGGACAAAGAATCGATGGCTACCGGGAGGTCAGGAGCACCTGGAATATCGCTGATTTGTGAAGGGGCTTTCACATATACGATGTCACTATAGGGCTCGCCAACTACGCCTGATACAAAAGTTTCGCCCAACGCAGGATTTGGAGATACGCCAAAGGTTTCTGCTCCCCAATCAAATGCACTTGGGTCGCATTGTGCTATTCCCACTATAGAAGATATTACTACCGCAACAGTAAGTAAGGTTTTTTTCATAATCTAAATTAGAGTTCGCGTTCAACTTCTTCCATATACACAAGATCTACTGCTTCGTTCACGGTAGGAGTGATTTTCAAAACAGACTCGAGCTGTGAAATGGTAATCAATTTCTTCACCGTTTCCTGAAGTCCACAAATAACGAAAGTACCATTCGCATCGCGACAGGCACGGTTTGCAACCAATACAGCGCTTAATCCCGAGGAATCAATATAGCGCGTATCCGTCAAATCCATAATCAGGTTTTTGTTACCTGATTTGCTCAACATCACAATCTCGCTCTTCAATTCGGGAGCATGGATAGCATCCAATTTTTCAACTTTGGATTTGATAATTGCTACCTTTTCTTTATTTTCTACTTCAAACTTCATAGTAGTCGGAGGTTTCGCCAAATATAG
>JBMOFW010000066.1:0-13925 GCA_049318685.1 Flavobacteriales bacterium | reverse complement strand
GAAGATTATTCCAACTTCTACCATGAGCTCTATCCAATGACATTTGATGAGCCTTTATTCAACATTCACATCAATGTTGACTATCCGTTCAACCTCACAGGTATTTTGTATTTCCCCAAACTAAAGAATCAATTTGAAATTCAAAAAAACAAGGTTCAACTTTATTGCAATCAAGTATTTATCACTGATGAAGTAAAGAATATTCTCCCCGAGTTTTTGACCATGTTGCATGGTGTAGTAGACTCTCCGGATATTCCACTCAACGTGAGCCGAAGCTATTTGCAAGAAGATGGCAATGTGAAAAAGATATCAGCGCACATTACTAAAAAAGTGGCGGACAAACTCCAAAGCATGTTCAATAATGATCGTGCTGACTTCGAACAAAAATGGGACGATATAGGAGTTTTCATTCAATACGGCGTTTTGACCGAGGAAAAATTTGCGGATAAAGCGGCCTCATTCTCCCTCTTCAAAACCACGGAAGGAAATTACTATACGCTTGAAGAATTAAAAGAAAAGATCAAAGCCAATCAAACCGATAAACAAGGAAATGTGGTGGTGCTATACGCCCAGCACAAAGACGAACAACACAGCTTCATCGATGGTGCGCGTTCACGCGGTTATGAAGTGGTATTGATGGATTCACCATTGGCTTCGCATTTCATTTCACAATTGGAATCAAAACACAATGATGTGAAATTCAAGCGAGTGGATGCGGATGTTGTCGACAAACTCATCGAGAAAGATGATTTGTTGCCATTGAGCTTAACAGAAGATCAACAAAAGACTGTGACATCGACATTACAAGAACTCGTAGACACGAAGAAATACCACATCAAAGTGGAAAGTTTGAGTCCTTCGGAAGCGCCTATCATTGTAACCCAAAATGAATTCATGCGCCGTATGAAAGAGCAAAGTATGATGGGTGGTGGTGGATTTTATGGTACGTTACCGGATAATTACGACATTATCGCCAATGGTAATCACCCTTTGATGAATGCGATATTGGCCAATGATGAGTCTGGAAAAGCCAAGGCGAAGCAAGCGATTGATTTGGCTTTATTGGCCAAAGGATTGTTGAAAGGAGAAGAACTCACAACCTTTATTAAAAGAAGCTTTGAGCAGATTTCCTGATTCAAAAAAAAACATCATATTTACTCTACAATAGAAAACAACTCAAAATGAAAAATGTAGTCCTTTCAGTAGGCATTCTCTTACTCCTCATCGTAGGTGGTTTTGCCATGTTTTACTTCTATGGCACCAGTGTTTACGACGGGGCCGTAACCCGTCAAGAAGGCGTTAATCGCGCTTGGGCTGACGTTCAAAGTGAATACCAACGTCGCGCAGAGCTCATTCCCAACTTGGTGGCCACTGTAAAAGGTGCTGCAGAAAATGAAAAAGACATCTTGACTGCTGTTACCAACGCCCGTGCAGGCATCACTCAAGCCACCAATCCCGGTGAATTGGAACAACACGCCGCCACGTTGAATCGCTCGATTGGTTTGATTTTCGAGCGCTATCCAGAGATTCGTTCGACTGAAAACTTCGGCATGCTTCAGGCTTCCCTGGAAGGCACCGAAAACCGTGTGAAAAAATCGCGTAGTGATTACAATGAATCTGTACAAGAGTTCAATACATACATCCGCGGATTCTGGAAGAGCAAAGCATTGTCTTTTGTGGCATCAGATTCAGATGATTTCAAGAAGCGTGACATGTTCGAAGCTGAAGCCGGTTCAGATAAAGCACCTTCTGTAGATTTTTCTAAGAAATAATCCCGTCGAACATTGAGAGCATTCGACATCATTGACGAACACATCCGCACGGCGATAGAAAACACTATCGCTGATGCGGAAAAACTGACCTCCGGAGAAATTCGGGTGCATGTAGAAGACACGTGTGAAATTGACCCTGTGGATCGCGCTTTTTTCATCTTTGGAGATTTGAAAATGCACGAAACCAAAGACCGCAATGGTGTACTGTTTTATTTATCCGTAGTTGATCGAAAGTTTGCCATTGTAGGTGATGAAGGAATTCATCAAAAAGTAGGACCTAGTTTTTGGGAAGAAACCAAAGCATTGGTCATTGATCATCTGCGGAAAGGGGAAATCGAACAAGGCATTTGTCAAGGCTTATTGCATGCTGGATATGCACTCAAGACTTATTTTCCACGACAACAGGATGATGCCAATGAATTGCCAAACTCGGTTACTTTTAAACATCCTCACACATGATACAACGCATTGCACTGCTCATGGTGTTTGTCTTTGTAATAGGACAATCAGCCATGGCGAAAGTGGGTGATTGTTTTCCTGAAAAGCAAAACAAACTTGTCTATGACATTGCTGGAATACTTCAGCCCAATGAAATTGCTGCTTTAGAAGATAGCTTAGTTCGATTTTCGAAAGCAACCAGCAATCAAATTGTGGTCATCATAGTCAACGATTTGTGTGGTTACGATAAATCGGATTATGCCACGGAGTTGGGAGATCAGTGGGGAATCGGACAAAAAGACCATGATAACGGAATTGTACTGCTTATAAAACCTAAGCGCAACGGTGAAAAGGGAGAGACTTTTATAGCTATTGGTGAAGGATTAGAAGGTGCCATACCAGACGCGACAGCCTTTCTAATTGTTTCTCATGAACTGATTCCTGCATTCAAGCAAAACAATTATTTTAAAGGAATTACTGACGCCACCACGGTGTTGATGCAATTGGCGCGTGGGGAGTATTCTTTTGAGAATTATAATGAGAAAAATGCCGCCAAAAAAGGCATTGGTGCGGGATACATCGTTTTGATAGTCCTTGTGCTTATTGGATTATTGATGTTCTTCAAAGCACGTCAAGCACAGCGTTATGCATCGTTAAATCACATTACTTTTTGGGCTGCTTGGGCCTTACTCAATCAAAGTACACGTGGGTATAATCCATCTGGTGGTGGCTATTATCGCGGCGGAGGCGGCGGCTGGGGAGGCTTTGGCGGCGGAGGTAGCGGCGGTGGCGGTGGCTTCGGTGGATTTGGAGGAGGAGGTTTTGGTGGTGGCGGAGCAGGTGGAGATTGGTAAAATTTGTTTCAATTAAGTCAATCAAAATATATTATGAGTTTTGGAAAATGGATTGGTGGCGCTCTTGGCTGGGCTGTTGGCGGACCAATCGGTGGAATGCTAGGATTTGCCTTCGGAGCCATTGTTGATGATTCCGGACGCGCCGCGACCACGCAAGGGCGAAAGCAATATGATCCTCGCAATGATCGCCGCTTTCAATCACAAAGACACCATACCCAACCAGGTGATTTTGCCTCTGCCCTTATCGTTCTCTCTGCAGCCGTTATGAAAGCAGATGGACGGCACCTCAGAAGTGAACTCGATTTCATCCGCGAATTTTACAAGCGTCAATTCGGTGAAGCCGCTGCAGCACAAAATATGGGGTATCTCAAAACCTTACTGGAACAAAACATTCCCGTGCGCGACGTTTGCGAACAAATTCGTTATTACATGGAGCATCCCATGCGCCTACAATTGCTCCATTATCTCTTTGGAATCGCCAAGGCTGATGGCAATGTGGATACCAACGAAGTGCGTTTAATTGAAGAAATAGCGCATCACATGGGGATTTCAACCAAGGACTACGAATCGATCCGCGCCATGTTCTATCGCGATCCTGCAAGTGCCTATAAGATTTTGGAAATTGAATCCAACTGCACCGATGAGGAAATTAAAAAGGCATATCGCAAGATGGCTATGAAATATCACCCTGATAAAGTGCGTGGATTGGGTGAGTCTCATGAAAAAGCCGCGGCCGAGAAATTCCGAGCTGTTCAAGATGCCTACGAACAACTGAAGAAAGAGCGAGGTCTAAAATAGGATTAGATCTTGGATGCCACGATGGAGCGACAGTGTTCCGCAAGTTGCTCGACACTCATGTCATGAAAATCATCCGGCTGAATGGGCGCATGAAAATAGACGTCGATGATGCCCGGACGCAGTCCCATGGATCCGGCAGAAAGCACCTTGAAAGCGCCTTTTATTGAAATTGGTGCAATGCCTACTTGCGCTTCTTTAGCAATGATGAAAGAGCCACGGCGAAAGACTTGTACATTTCCATCTTTTGACCGCGTTCCTTCTGGATATGTCAGCACATTTCTACCCGACTTTATCTTTTCTCCGGCAGCGCGCATACTTTCCATGGCCTTGTCTTTATTCTTGCGATCAATAAAAATCATTCCCACCGCGGCCATGAACTGTCCCATCAAAGGTAATTTTTTCAACTCCTTTTTAGCTACATAAAACATCGAAACAGGACTGACGCGACATACCGCTACAATGTCAAATAGTGATGAATGATTAGCCACATATATGTAGCTGTTTTTTTGATCAATCAACTCGACGTGGTGACCTCGAACACGAACTCCTGCAATGGCACAAAGTACAGGACTCCATAGCCATCTAGAACTGAACCACATAACGAACTTTCTGTTAAATGTGACTAACAACAGCAACATCCCCAAAATCGCGCAGACTCCCGTCCACAGCGCAATGAGTGTTCCTTGTATGGTATTAAGTAATTTCCACATGGGGCGTGAATGATGGCGCGAATATGGCAAATAAAATGGGAACACTTACTTTTGCGCGATACCACAACAAAATTGGCCATTTTTCGATTTTCCCTGTTCTTTGTTGGGCTCATGACCTTCAGTGCATCGCTACATGCACAAGAGAAATGGCGCGACCTCCCCTTACTCGGTTTTCCCGTTGGTGGCTACACGCCTGAGACTGGCTGGGGAATTGGTGCTGCAGCGTCTTATCACTTTAGAGTGAATGCCGATAGTCTAACTCCTATTTCTCAGGTGCAATTGGGGTTTGTGGTGACACAGAAAAATCAACAAATATTCAGTTTACCCTTCAACGTCTATAGTGCTCAGCGGAAGCATCAGTATTACGGTGAAGCCACCTACAGCAATTATCATTACTATTTTTTCGGAACCGTTCGTTATCCGCAAGACGTTAAAGAAAAATACCACTCGCGTTATTCCCGAGTACGAATGAATTATTTACATAAAATACACTCGCATGTCTTCTTGGGTGCGCGCTGGTGGTTTGAGGAACTGCAATTCAAAGATCGCGCTGCGAATGGAAAATTGATTGAAGGGAAATTATCCGGCGCTATCGGAGGAGTTTCCTCCGGTCCAGGGCTAATCCTCTTGGTTGATTCGCGCGATCATTTGTACTATTCTACAAAAGGACACTATTTTGAAGGCGTAGCTCAAACACACTCTTCGATCACCGGCAGCGATTTTTTCTACGAACGACTACGGGCCGACTACCGGTTTTTTAGTCCGATTAATTCGAAATGGACATTCGCAACGCAATTGTTTGCCGATTTGACTTGGGGCAATACCCCGTTTTTCATGATGCCCGGCATTGGTGGAGAAAAACGCATGCGCGGATATTACGAGGGTGAGGTGCGCGATGAGCAATTGCTCCTCGCCCAAGCCGAATTCCGATATCGACCGATTGACCGCTGGGCATTTACCGGATTTGCACATTCAGCCATGGTCGGTTTTAACCTGTTGCATGGAGCCAACCGCACACAGAAATGGGCGGCCGGTGCGGGAGTGCGTTATTTTTTCGACAAGAAAAACAGAATGACTATTCGGCTGGACGCTGCTTACAATGGAAAAAATATTCTTCCATATTTAAGTGTTGGTGAAGCGTTTTAAACCGAATGCAATAACTTGGCGCTGCAATTTTCGTCTATGCCCATCTATATGCTTGATAATGAAATTTGGTTTCCTCCGCATGGGGAATCAGAAAGCGATATCATGGCCATTGGAGGCGATTTGAGCGAGGGGCGATTAGTGACCGCTTATGCCAACGGCATCTTCCCTTGGTATGATGATCCGGATGAAATTCTCTGGTGGAGTCCCAAGTCACGATGCGTTCTTTTTCTCAACGAACTCAAAATTTCCAAATCCATGCGCAACGTGCGCAACCGAGATATCTACACCTGCACCATGGATAAGGCATTTGTAGACGTTGTCGAAGGATGTCGGAGTGGTAAACGCGTCGGACAAACGTGGATACATGATGAAGTGATCAAGGCCTATTCGAAGCTGCATGAGTTGGGATTAGCCCATAGTGTTGAGGTATGGCAAAATGGCCAATTGGTTGGTGGGCTCTATGGCATTTCTTTGGGACATATGTTTTTTGGAGAAAGTATGTTTTCCAAAGCGCCGAATAGTTCGAAATTGGGATTTATCACTTTATGTGAAAAGCTGCAAAGCCAAGGCTGGAAGCTGATTGATTGTCAGATATACAATGATCATTTGGGAAGTCTAGGGGCCAGAGATATTCCACGCGAAGAATTCTTAGATTTGTTGGAAATCGAATTAAAATACCCCACTGAACAAGGCAAATGGAGCTTTTAGATCAAATAAAACGTGCGCTTTCTTCGCCTTTACCGGGTGAAGAAGCACATGTGCAGATCATGTCGTACAATCGCGCCATTGCCGATGATGCCCGAAAAATGGACCCACCCCCGCGAGAAAGCGCTGTTATGATGCTGCTCTTCATGCATTCGAATTCTCTACACACACTGTTCATTCAACGACAGGACTACGATGGTGCCCATAGCGGTCAAATTAGTTTTCCCGGAGGAAAACTTGAGAAGTACGACGAAAATTTACTCGATGCGGCGCTTCGTGAAACGGAAGAAGAAATTGGTTTAATCTCAGAACGCATTGAAGTGCTCGGTGCATTATCAGACATCTATATTCCGCCAAGTCACTTTCTCGTCAAGCCCTATGTGGGTTGGGTTGAGAACATGACAGCCCTTACCCCCGACCCTAAAGAAGTAAAAGACATCTTGATCGAACCCGTAGAGAATTTGTTTACTGTTCAGCAGTTGAAGCAAAAAAAAATCTTCATTCCCAAGTTTGAGCGCGAACTAAATGTGCCATACTTCGATGTACAAGGTCGACCATTGTGGGGAGCTACAGCCATGATGGTGTTTGAATTGAAATATGCCTTACAAAAAATGAACGCTATTTGAACCCATAGGAAAGGTCACTGTACAGACTTTCGAAAATCATTTTAAATGAAACAACGCCTTTTAGCCATAGTATTAGTGATGTTCGGGTTGCATACTCTTGCGCAGAATGCGGCTCCGAGTGTTAACTACGAATACAATTTATTCAACAACACCAATGCGGAAGTCAAAATAGCGGAGCCTCTCGTTTTTCAATCAAATGCCAATTTTTGGCAAGCCGAATTGCAGCGCAATGCGAAGAATGAACAAGCCTGGATCAATTACTATCAAGCAGTCAAGTTTGAATCCTTCGAAGAACATTCACGAGATGTGGACGATGCTACACAAGCAAAACTGGATAAAATTCTGGCAGACACAAAACAAAATGTAGCCAATAGTTTTGCTGATAATTACCTCAGTTATCTAAATGCCGGGAATAAATCGCAGCAATCATTAGCCCTTCTTGAAAAAGCCTATGCCATCAATCCCAACTTCGTGGAGATCTGGGATGATATGCTCTTCAAGTATTATTCAGAAGGAAGCACCAAAAAAGTAAAGGAACTCAGTGCAAAGCTTTTCGAATCGGGCGTTTACACTAGTGGTTTGATGGAATACAATCAGAACGTGCTCAATAGTATTGCTCCAAATGGTATTTTGGTGACCTATGGAAATGTTGATTCCTATCCCCTATTAATTTGGCAGCAACATTTCAACATTCGGACGGATATTACCATAATTTGCTTGGATTGGTTGAGCAATGAGAAGTATGCTAAAAGCATTTCATCTAAAACCAAAATCAAGCAGAATCAAATTTTCGGTGTATCAGAAAGTGCAGCCCTCGAAGCGATTACGAAACAAGGAAAACAAGTCTATTTTTCATTGACTCTGCCTCCACAATTTTCAAAAAAATTCAGTAATGAACTGTATTGCACAGGATTGGCAATGCTTTACAGCAAGATTCCCGTTGCTAATGTGCAAAGTCTAAAAAGCAATTGGGAACAATTATTTAAGAAGGACTACATTCAAAGTTTTGAGGATATCAACCGTAATTATTTGATTCCTCTGGTGATACTGTATCAGTCAGAACAAGACGTTACAAAAAAAGCGGATTACAAATTGTGGATAGAACAAATTGCAGAGCGATATGGCGAATCAACCACAACTAAAAAATTTGTGCGCTGATGGCCAAAAGCAATTCGAAATATCAGAGCACTCCCGATGAGCAATTGATGCTACTTGTGGCGTCGAAGGATAGCAAAGCCTTCGAAGAATTGTATGATCGGTACAACAGGCAGATGTATACCTATTTTCACCGTATGCTTTGGAAAGATAAAGAGAAAGCGCATGATTTCACCCAAGAGCTTTTCACCAAATTGATCCACAAGCCGGAGTTGTTTAACGCAGAACGCAATTTTAAAACTTGGTTATACAGCATAGCACACAACATGTGCAAGAATGAATACGCCAAGCATGAAGTACGTCAACATGCCCATTCGGAAATCAAATACACGCAGGAACAAAGTCACGATGGACAAACATCGCGACAAATGGATAAGAATGCTTTTTATACTGAATTGGAGGTGGCTCTTGCTGAATTGGACGAAGTAAAAAGGACCACTTTCGAATTGCGATTCAAGCAAGAGATGAGCATCCAAGAGATTAGTGAAATCATGGAATGCAGCGAAGGCACGGTGAAATCCCGACTTTTTTACACCTTAAAACAATTGAATGGACGCCTTAAAGTGTACGAAGGCATTCTTGGTTTTTTCATTTTATTAATTGACCGATTATCATGAACCACATGAAAAAATACGACCCCGAAGACATCGAGTATTTGATGATTCACAAGCAATTCCACGAGCTCTATCCCGAAGAAAAAGAGTTTGTGTTGCAGCATGTTGAAGGTGTAGAAGAATACGAAAGCATGCGTAAAATGCTGTTGGAATTGAAAAATTCATCCATTCAAGACGATTGGCTTACACCCGACGCATCATTAAAAAAAGCTTTGATGGCCGAGTTTGCCAAAGAACGGAAAGGCCGATTCAGTATTTGGTTGAATTCACTGTTTGCCATGCCTGAACGCCCTTTCTACCGTCAAACCGGCGTGCAATGGAGCTTTGGCCTTGTGGTCATTGCCTTGGGCACCTTTATTTTTCTTCAACAATCCTCTGATGTGAAAGTCTTGGCAGAAAACAACGTTTCTTCTCAAGAAGCATCGAACGCAGAAGCCAGACCGGGCAATTCAACACAACCTAATAGTTCAAACCAGGCTATTCCTTCCAAACCTGAGGTCGATTTGAGTGGTATGGATAAATTACCCCAAGCTCCTGTTGTATTGGCGCAAGTGCAACCTGTGATGAATAACGTCCCGCAAGAAGACGTTGGGCCAAAAGTCCAAAACTATAAAAGTGATGCTTCGGAAGAAAGTATCGCTGAATCAGATGCAGTAGACATGGCTATGGCCCCCCCGGCACCTGAGGTCAAGCAAACGGAACTGGAAAAAGACGCGGTGACGAACAATACTGCTACTACCCTTTCAGCTGGTGCATCAACGACTTCGCAAAACATCAAATTCATCCAAGATGCCACTATCTTTATTTCATCCGCAGAAAGTGCGCAGATGACGAATTATGCTGAGTTATTGGAAATAACGTTTACGGCTCGCTAATTAGGCCTTTGCTTTAAATTGATTGATCGCGTTTTTAGTAAAATCAGAAAGAACAAGTCGACCACTAATACCGGCACGTTCAACAAGCAAAGTGTCCCAATTTTCGGTGCCAGCCCAGAATATTTTCTTCAATTCAGCCATCGCTTCCGGATTGCTATTGGCCAAACGAGTCGCCAGCGCATTCACGGCGAAATCAAGATCTTCTATTGTTTCAAATACCTCGTTATACAAGCCCTTTTCACGCGACCAGTCAGCATCCATCCATTCGGTGGCATTGATCGCCATCTGGGACATCGCTGAAAGTCCTACTTTACGTTCCACGGCGGGACCTACCACAAACGGGCCAATTCCGACAGCCAATTCACTTAACTTTACCGAAGCTCTCTTGGTAGCGAAGCAATAGTCAACAGAGGAAGCCAGTCCGACACCACCACCCACGGCCTTCTGGTGAACACGACCGATAATCAACTTTGAAGATTTACGCATAGCATTGATTACCAAAGCGAATCCGCTAAAGAAGTGTTTTCCTTTGTCTAAGTCGTCGATTGCGATAAGTTCGTCGAAACTCGCACCGGCGCAAAACGCTTTTTCACCCTCACTTTTCAACACAATAACACGAGCCTCTGAGTTTGCCGAAACGGTATCAATGGTTTGAGCCAATTCACGCAAAAGTGCGCCAGGCAACGAATTGCTTTGTGGATGAAAGAAAGAAATAGTGGCTACGCCATTTTCGTAGGAGGTTGTTACTGTGCCGGTTTCCATATTTTTTACATATTTCGGAGAGCAAAATTAGCGCAAATGGGCGTATCGACTAGGAAAAACTACGTAACATTCATAAGGACTTGGAGAAAGTCAATTTTTTTTCTACATTCGAAAAACCTTTACCAATTCTAACTCATTAAACCGAAGCCTCATGACAACGGATCGAGATCAATTGCGCTATGCTGTTCAGGAGTTTTTGAACGATGTCATTGAACAAGGATTTCATCATTTGATCAATCATCCTCAGCAAAGCGACGAATTAAACGTAATCATCAAAGACGCCACCGATGAGTTAAATTACCAATTGCTTCGCGTGGATGCGCATAATTTCAACCCAGATAGCAAAGAATTAATAGCGCATTATCGCTCTATTTCAAATGACACACAACGCAAGAGCTTGGAGTTGCTATCACGTCTTCAGCATATCCAAAAAAGGGATATCCCTAGATTGAATCGTGTAGGATAAAAAAGGATTCCGCGTACATTTGCAGCCCTTTTATCTCGAATCGATGAAATCAATTGACGGTCGTATTATCAAAATTGCCATTGCTGCAGCGTCTTTGGCTTATACTATTTATCTTTTTGTTGATGGACATTGGATCAGTGGGATCTTTATGATTTTGTTGACGGCATTGCTCGTTTTAATGTGCTTCCGCAGCATGCGCTTGATTTTGGCCTTCTTTCAATTGCGTCAACAAAATATGGAAAAGGCCAAAGTTTGGTTGGACCGTTTGAATCCTGAGCACCTTTGGAAAAACCAAAAGGGATATTACTTTTTCTTGTTGGGATCAGTCGATGCTCAGAAAAACAGTTTGACACAAAGTGAAAAGCACTTTCGTTCTGCCTTGAATTATGGACTGCGCATGGATCATGACAAAGCCATGGTTTACCTCAATTTATCAGTGATCATGGCCAATAAACGCAAAAAGCGAGAAGCTTTGACACTTCTCGCAGAGGCTAAAAAATTCGATTCAAAGGGATATCTGAAAAATGACATCAAGCAAGTGAGCAAGATGGTCAACAGTATCTAAATTATCTGTTGTAAGCATCAGCAGCTAGCCAAAGCGCATCATCCTTTTTGGATTCAACAAAATAAGAAGATCCGCCAACGCAAATGCCCACAGCCATCATTACTGAGAAACTTACGGGTTGATCTTTTTGACGATAAATGTCATAAGCGAGAATCCCTGCTCCGGCAGCGACCAAACCCGCTTGCAACCATTTAAAATTGCGATAAGCGCGGAGCTCTTTCATGGCTTCTTCATTATCTGCTAAGTCTAGTTTTAAGTTGGAATATTTGGCTTTTTTAATGGCTCCATCGCCTTTGGTGTAGTAGCCAAATATCTTTCCTGAGGCCAAATTCTCATTATCACCGTCCTCACCTGTTTCAAGTTCATCGCCGGCGTAGGCAGTCAAATCAACCTCTTCGAAAATATTGATCTTTCCTTGGCGCGTGCGCAAGGCATAGCGCTCAGATTTTTCACCATAAAGAGCCGTTAAATTAGCAAAATAGCCATGATTGTTTTGAAAGAAAGCAACGGTATTTGATTCGTATGGTGTGCCGTCTAATTCGAAAATCGGCTTTTTCAAGATTGGACTGGAATAGATCAGTCGAGTACCCTCGAACATATCGCCCGAAAATAGTTTAACCGAGTGTGTGGTTGTTTTTTGAGCGTTTGCTTGCAGCGTAATGCCTAAGAGAACGAATAAAATAAATCTAAACATGGGTGGTGGTTTGGCGCTTAATACGCAAAAAGTGGTTTTTCGTTTCACTTTTCACCAAATTCATTGCGAACAAAAGCATTGATCATTTCAGAAATTTCACTTCCTTTTTCAAACGCACTAAAATGTCCTCCACCCTGAACTACCATCGGATTGGCCATTTTACGATGATCAAATAGTTTGTCTTGATCACCTACAATTTGAATAAACTTTCCATCGGGATCTTTTGTATTCGACCATTCAAGCACGGATTTCACAGAAAAATGAACAAACCTTGGTCCCAGCCCGCTGAGCATTTCGTAAAACATCGCCCGTTGAGCATCCGTTTTGAAGCCCATGAAGGTGTCGGCCAGTTTGTAGAAATAGGGCACTGCCGCCACGGGTACAATTCGATGAAAACGCGATGCACCGGCGGTTTTTAATACGGGAGGAAATTGATGCCGTCCGGTTGGTGCACTAACAAGCACTGTCAAATCGGGTTTGACTATGCGACTCATTTCCACCGCCATCATCCCTCCCATTGAGCTTCCAATCAGAATATTATTTTCAGTGGTCACTCGCTCTGCCATGATGTGTGCATAGTCGGTCAAGTTCTTTGATTGTCGATGATCTACCCAATCCAAAAAATGAACTTGCCCATATTTCAAACGAAATCCCGCATAGATTCGGTGATTGGCTCCCATACCGGGAATTAAATAGTAGTTGAATTCTTTCATCGCAATCCTTTCATTTCTGATAGTTCAACTTATATTTGTGGTTCAAATGCCAACGCTTACCCTCATCGATAGCAAATACCTCGGGTTGATCATCAACCGACTCTGCTATCAATTGATTGAGAATCACAACCATTTCGAACAAACAGTCATCATCGGGCTTCAGCCTCGCGGTGTTTTGTTTGCTGAACGTATCGTTGAAAAACTCAAATCCATTCAGCCCAAAGCAAATATAAATTATGGAGTGGTCGACCCCACATTTTATCGTGATGATTTTCGTCGTCATGATAAAACCTTGGTGGCAAGTCCCACAGAGATTCCATTTGATTTAGAAGGAAAACGTGTGGTATTGATAGATGATGTATTGTTTACAGGCCGCACCATTCGTGCCGGCATCGAAGGCATGATGGAATATGGCCGACCAAAATCAGTCGAATTGCTTGTGCTCATCGACCGACGATTTAGTCGGGAATTGCCCATCGAACCCATGTACATCGGACTGTCAATCGACAGTTATGACAAACAAAAGGTGAAAGTGATGTGGAAGAAGGAAAGCGGTGAAGACAAAGTATTACTCTTAACGGACGTTGAATAATGGAAAAAAAACTCAGTGTTAAGCACCTATTGGGCATTGCTGATCTCACCCGAGAAGACATCGAGCTTATTTTTTCCCAAGCCGATGAGTTTAAAGAGGTATTGAGTCGACCAATCAAGAAGGTGCCTTCACTTCGCGATGTGACAGTGGCCAATCTCTTCTTTGAAAACTCGACGCGCACTCGACTCAGTTTTGAGCTCGCTGAAAAGCGTTTGAGTGCTGATGTAGTCAATTTTAGCGCTTCCACCTCCTCTGTGAAAAAAGGCGAGACACTAGTTGATACTGTCAACAATATATTGGCGATGAAAGTGGACATGGTGGTTATGCGTCACAGCGCACCAGGCAGCTGTCTATTCCTAAGCCAGCATATCAACGCTTCGATTGTTAACGCCGGAGACGGTACCCACGAGCATCCAACTCAAGGACTCCTTGATGCCTAT
>JBMOFW010000065.1:0-14027 GCA_049318685.1 Flavobacteriales bacterium | reverse complement strand
CCATCGCTGTGGTTATAGGCGGCCTTTTGGGCTCGCGATTAACCGTCAGCCTTTTTTCCCAAAATTGGGTTCGCTGGATTACGGTAATCATCATCATATTTGCAGGAATACGATTAGGAGTTAAAGCATGGTTGTAAAAATTCTTTTATTTGGTCAGGCTGCAGAATCAGCCGGAGCGCGCGTAATCGACTTGGAGTTATCCGGAGAGGCAAACACAGATAGATTGATTGAAAAGCTTGGAGAAAAGTTTCCCGAATTGGTGGCTTCTATTCCGTTTAGCATCGCTGTGAATCGAAAGTATATCAAAGGCAATCAAGTTCTTTCTTTTGAAGATGAAATTGCATTAATTCCCCCTGTAAGTGGAGGTTAATTGAAGTGAAATATGAACGTTTTATTTCGAATTTCAGGTGAAAGTTTGGATCGCAATGAGGTGGATGCTTTTCTGCATTCTTCCTTCGATGGCGCTGTAGTTGTATTTGAAGGAATCATTCGAAGCCATAACAATCAGAAGGAAGTGACTTCTATTCAATTTGATTCCTATGACGCTATGGTATTGGAAGAACTTCATTGCATCGCGACGGAAATGTTTGAACGTTTTGCCATTTCCAAAGTGGCCTTGATTCACCGCACCGGCAGTGTTGTTCCGGGAGATATGGTCGTCATCGCAGGTGTCGCGGCTCCGCATCGTGCCGCTGCATTTCAGGCTTGTGCCGACTTGATGAATCAGCTCAAATCCTCTGTGCCAATTTGGAAAAAAGAAATCTATGATGATGGCCAAGTTTGGATTTCTCCGACCCCGTGATTAGAAAGGAAACCCAATTCCAAGATTAAACACGCGATTCATTTTATACGAAGTCCTGATTTCATCTGATCCATCAAGCTTATCCAGAAAAGCATTGTATTCGGCTTTAGGCTCCCAAAACCATCGTTCTCCCTGAACCTTTAATGGATCTTTGATTTGAAGTCCCAAATCCAAACGAACTAAGAAATATTCAAAGTCCAAACGAATTCCAAAACCACTACCGATAGCGATTTCGCTGATAAAACGATCGGATGTAAAATTGGCTCCAGGTTTATTTGCTTGCTCTTTCAACAACCAAATATTGCCGGCATCGACAAACCACGCAGCTTGAAACATTTGGGTCAATTTAAATCGATATTCAACATTGAATTCCAATTTCACATCACCAATATTGTTGTACGTACGCACATTGGTGGTGTCGCGATAAGAACCTGGGCCGAGGGTTCGTGCCTGCCATGCACGAATACCATTGGCACCTCCTGAAAAAAAGCTCTCTTCGAATGGCAATACACTGAGGTTGCGTCCCGCAAATCCTACGGCGCCGCTCATACGAAAGACAAGTCCGTTGCGATCATTGAAATTATAATAAAAACGCGAGTCGCCATCTAGCTTGACATAATCCGCGTATTGAATTCCCCCGAAATAATAGCTGCCGTTAGAATCTTGTTGAACATCGAACGATTTGGCAATCAACGGAGGAAACACCTTACCAGCGATTTCTAATCCATATCGATGGTAGAGATAAAACCTTTGGTACCGCGTCTTCTGAGAGTTTTGAAGAAATTCAATTCCACCACTATGTACCAAGTGATTTTGATATGAATTCGTCAGAAAAGCGTCATTCAAGCTTTCCAACCAATCTTCAAATGCAGTGGTCTTTTTGATATTGATGACTGATAGATCCCAATGAAAATAGAACTTCGTTCCTTTGTCTTTATTTTCGGTAAACCCCCAAAGCGATCGCAACTGTGTCAATGAACGTTCATAATCCGGTCGGCGCTGATAATTCACCGCAAAAGAAAAATTAGTAAATGGCTCACTGTTTTTACGCATTTTTACAAATGGGGCACCCACAATGCGTGGAATTCGAAGTGATAATTCGGGCCCAAATTCGAAGGTGTTGAGTTGAAATGATCTCTGCACTTCTTCGCTTCCGTTTTCATTGGTAACGGTCTCTGTAATGGCGCGCGTAGCTTCAAAACCAGTAACGATTTTTATTTCAGCAGCTTCCGCTCCGCCAAAGACATTGCGGTGTCTATAAACCACGTTGCCATATAATCCAGTATTTCCACTTCTGTTCGTGAGGCGTGGATCGAATGAAGTCGCTTGCTTCTTCGCGGGTGTGAGGATAATATTTACATCTAGAATTTGTAGTCCAGTGCTATCCAACTCTGGTCGAGGCACCAATTGAATATTCACAGCTTTGTTGGTTCCAAGTTGTGTAAAACGTTTGTAAGTCAAGTCAATCCTGTCTTTTTGATACATTTCATTCGGTTGAATGAGTGTGGTATAAGAAAGTAAGCTTGGTTTCAAAGACAATTCATCGTTGTAAAAAATATTCAGTCCTTCATAAACCAAGGTATCACCGAATGTTTGTTCGGTTAATGAAGGATTGAAATCCATCAAAACATTGATTTTACCTAAGTAGAATTTCTTATGCGGGATGCTCACTAAACTATCTTGTCCATTGTTGACGCGCGACATCTGCAGTCGAAGAGTGACTTGTGTGGTGTGATTTTTCAGAGAACTGTCTACATCATAAATGATGTAATCTTTAGTAAACTCATAGTATCCTTTGTTATTGAAAAAAGAGGCAATTCGTTCTCTTTCGGCATCGAGTACGTCTACGTCAAACAGCATCCCTTCTTTTAGGGTGGTTGTTTCTAGCAATTCTTCAGTTCGCTTGGCCATATTCGGGTCTTCAATTTGAAATTGAATTCCGTTGATTTTGTATGGTTCACTTGGATAAATATGGTAGGTAAGTTTGCATTTTTTTCCCTTACGCCACCAAATGATACCTTTGCGTTTGTAGATTACTTCAGGTACTACCTGATTGTTGAAATAGCCCCGCTTTTCTAAAAAGGCAGTCATTTGCTCAGCACTCTTTTCCATTTTAGTACTGTCCAATTGTGCAGGTGGTTCGCCGATAGTATAAGCCATCCAACTCCAAAGTGATTTGCATTCTTTGGGTTTTTTATTTTTAGAAGCGCGTCTTTTGTTTTTCTCTTTACAGCGTTCTGCGGCACGCACTTCGCTCCGGGCGAGGGCTTTTTTGGGAACAAGTGTATAAATTCCCAAATTGAATCGTGCTAAAAGTATCCTACGATTCGGTTTGAATTTGGTTAACGCCAATAGTTCAGAGTTGGCTACCGTATATTCACTCGGGGCGTCGTGCACTTTGATCCGATGTTTTTTGAAATACACTTCGTCTTCCTTAATACGATGGAAAATAGTGCATGATGACAACATCACGATGCTTAAAAACACCCAGAACAACCGGCGATATGTTGGTTTGCCTGTCATATATTGCGGCTGCAATTTCAGCCAAAAATGTTACCGATAAAAAAAGACTTAAAATTGGTGAAGTCACTTCACCAAAAAAAGTTTCGAAAAGAACACGGTCTCTTCCTTGTCGAAGGTAAGAAACCTGTGCTCGAAGCTTTGGGGTCTTCTTACCAAATACAAGGCCTTTTTTCAACGGACGAATTGTGGATTGCGGAACAGGGGAGGGGCGTGGTCATAAATGCCCGCGAAATGGAGCAGATATCCGCTTTATCAACTCCTTCAGAGCATTTGGCCGTGGTAAAAATCCCCGAGGCCAAAGATGCTTTGTGGGGCGAACAGCTCATTATTCTTGACGGAATCGCGGATCCGGGTAATATGGGAACGATTTTGCGTACCGCCGATTGGTTTGGTTTCAATCAAATTATTTGCTCAGAAGATACGGTAGAGATGTACAATCCCAAAGTGGTGCAATCCACTATGGGGAGTTTGTTTCGAATGCAAATTCAATATACAAATATCAGTGAAATAATGCCGGAGCTTAAAGCGCAAGGGTACCGTTTAGCCGGAGCTGATTTGAGTGGACAAGCCTACATGCAGTTCGATTATAAAGGAAAACTGGCACTCGTTATTGGAAGTGAAAGTCACGGATTAAAACAGCATTCTCGTGAATTGCTCACAGACCTCATCCACATTCCAGGCAGCGGAAATGCAGAATCACTCAATGCCGGAATAGCAACGGGAATCTTACTTGCCCGATGGTTTGAGGTAATATGAAATGGGTTTCACTAGTGGTGAAAAGACAAATCGTTGCGCCATAGCCATTTCTCCTTGATCCGTTCTTGCCCAGAAGTAATCCAAGTCCCATGGTGATTCATTGCCATTTTCATCAAAGAAACGCTTCGCAGCGCGCTTATTAAACAAATCCAATTTCTTCATTTTACCTGTATTCTCCATCACCTGAATGGTATATGCAGGCATCGTCTTGTTCATAGAGTCAATCGCTTCTGGACGCAGATAGGTGTTGTATGATTCAAAGTGAACTCGCTTGAATTGAATCAACAAATCTTTTACTTTAATCGAATTGAATTCTTGAATAGGTGTAATGAATTCATTGGTGTAAACATTGTAGTCTGTCAATAATCGGATATCATTTCCGCCGTGGTATTGCACCTGAAATGAATTGCTGGGTTGAGCATTGTCGATGATGTTGACCGTATTAATTTCCAATTGCGGATAATCAAAATAACCGGTATAGCGCCATTCACTTTCTACAGCAAAAAAACGTGGCGTTAGAAACCCGGTGAAATTATCCATGTGTGTGATGAAAGGCTCATCTGATCTTCCAATCCCTGGAATTTCAAGGAGCATAATGGTTCCCATATGATCTGGAGTGGCGCTGCCTACGTAATAGATTTTCGCAGGTTGATCATCGCCCATATACACTTCCACTTTGCGCGCGCTACTCGCAAGTACCTTCATCATATTATCACGTGAAGATTCAGCCAAGGCGCCTTTTACCTTCAAATGGTTTAACGTTTCCAATAGCAAATCGACGGCATCTTTTCGAGCCAAATATTTTCCATTCAAATTCCAATAGCGTTGACCGGGAACTCTTTCAAGAAGTACGCTATGGCCTTGTTTGTCGGCGATAAATATCTTGGTTACAGAAGCTGTATCAGCAATACCAAATTCTGAAAGCGGCTGTCCGGCCAAAGTAGAGCCGGTATCTTTTTTATAAATAAAATAAGCGACTAAGCCAAGAACCCAAAGCGCTAGAAGAAGAAGAATGTTTTTTTTCATACCAATTGATTAGGCTGACCATTTGCGTTTACGCAAGTATATCTGAATTCCACCAGCGAGCAATAACACAACAATGGGAAGAACCGCGTTTTCAATTTGAATGCGCGTGCGGTTTTCAGAGATAAGATTTTCATCCAATTTGCGCAATTTGATAGTGCGTGAGCGGACGCTGATCAGCGCTTGGTCGTCAAGCAAAAAGTTCATGCAGTTGAGCAAGAATTCTTTGTTGTCATAAACAACGCGTTCCGCGTAACGATCAAATCCGAGTGCTTGCGGGCGAGGACCTTCGGGCGTTTGCATCACCGTATTGCGACCAATATCGCCATCAGCAATCACGATCATCGACGTCGTTACAGACTTATCGCGATAGGCCACGTTGGGATCAGATTTGATATTGGCGGGCAATTGATCGCGGAATGCAGAAGGAAATTGTCCTTCCATTCCTAAAGCCATAATTTGATGAGGCTGAGCTCCTTGACGGAAATAATTGATGTCCAAATTCACCACGCTGGTATTGATGCGTACAGGCGTTTTCAAACTTTTACTTAGTTCGGAAGTAGTCAACAGTGGAAACTTATGGACTTCTGCATTTTGATTTACACTGTCAATGCTACTAGCAAAATCAAATTTTATCGGATCCAAATTGGCGACAATTGGATGCGCATCAGCAGGAGGGAAGCACAGAGGAGCATAGTACCACGTAAACATTTGTACATTGCGTTGATTGCCCATAGGGCCGGTGTCAAAGGCAATAGGAGCTCCCTGAAAATCTATGACAATGTTGCGGTTCAAGCGTGCCCCATATTCAAACAGCATTTCATACAATCCCATTTCATTGCTCATGCCCATGGTTTGTTGTTGCGTGCGCAAGCTATCCAAATCAGTCAATACTGGATCGACCATCCATAGTACTTTACCACCATTCATGATAAATTGGTCGATAATCACGCGATCTTGATCAGAAAAGGCGCTATCTGGCTTTGCCACAACCAATGCTTGAAAGCGATTGACGCGATTGGGCAACTTATCAATTTTATCGCTGAACGCATTGATCTGTCCGTCTATTTCAACAAAATCTATCGCATAGTTTTCTTCCAAACCTTGAAAATAATCGGCCATTTCAACAGGTTGAAGCTCACCATGACCTTGAAGTATAGCAATAGCCGGTTTGTCTTTGCGCATGGCCTTGCGAATGTTGCTAGCTAACTCATATTCCAAATTATTCACCGACGAATTAATCATTTGATCATTCGGTTCGGGCATATCACTTTTAAAAAACTGCACAGGGAATTCTTTTCCCTGGTATTCAATAATTGCTGCCGGCCAAATTAATTTGAATTGTTGTGCTCCATTTTCTTGATAAGCTAGACGCGTAAAACGAAGTCCTTTTTCAAACAATGCTTCCTCCGTTTCAGAAATGGTTTTCTTATTTCCGCTCGCATACGGATCAATAAATTCGTACTCAATTCGATCATTGCTGTAATCACGAAATTCATCCAAGCGTTCTTTGATGCTTTGTTCTAAGCGTTTGAAACTAGCAGGGAATTCTCCGGTAAGATAACAACGAATGAAAATTTTATCCTCGATCTTGTCGAGCATTTCCTTTGTAGCCGGTGTCAGCGTATGGCGCTTTTCCTCGGTTAGATCGAGTTTGAAAAACACAACAGATAGAATATAGGCGCCTACCAATAGGATACCCATATACATCAATAATCTGAACAGGTCGTTTCTTCTTGTTTTCATGATCTGGATACAAAGGTGCACCCGATTTGATACTAATTGCTAGTGTCCATCACCATTTTTTATCAATAATGTATAGTCAACAGCGCGAGGTCCATGATTGAAAAGTAAATCCAAAGCACTTAGATTGTTTTCAAAGGGAAAACGATCAGAAAAAACTTGTGTATAAGGTCTTAGCTGTGGCCACTTGAACCCAGGCTCAAAGTAAGATCGCTTATCAGCATAGTCATTCGGGTCGGCAGAATACCCAGGGTCAATTCGATTCTCGACCCGTTTGCTGATCATGTATTTTGAGAAAAAAGCCAAAGACGCTTCGTTAAAATCGACGAGAAAAGTCTGTTTTCCTTTGAATAACGTTTCAATATCTTCAAAATAATGTTCAAAAAAAGCGGAGCGTCCATAGGCAGATCGAATGGAAGTGAGATGTCCATTGATCCATTTGCCGTGAGCGATGCGCACATCTTTTGTCGGAATCTTTTCCCCTTTTCGACTTTCCAAAGGAATGGTCAATGTCATTCGACCATTTGGCCCCAAAATATCGAATCGATTGCGATACGTCTGTTTAGGAAAATGCTCGAATACATCAATTTCAGCTTGTGGAAATTGATTGTATAGCGCAAACCAGCCAACCGCAGGCAAGCAACACGATGGAAGAAGTGTGATCATTTAGTCCACAAAACGAAACATCCGATTCCAACGAATGGCGCTGCTTCCTCGATAATTCGGATCTTCTTTGGAGAACCAAGTGAATACCGCTTTACCTACCACGTGATTTTCGGGAACAAAGCCCCAGAAGCGCGAGTCAGCCGAATTGTGGCGGTTATCCCCCATCATCCAATAATAATTCATTTTGAATGTGTAAGAAGTGGTTTCAGCACCATTGATGAATATCTTGCCCTCTTTCACTTCCAATGCATTCGCTTCATACACTTCGATGACACGACGATAGAGCGGAAGATTTTGCACATCCAATTGAATGGTCTCCCCTTTTGCCGGAATATGAATAGGTCCGTAATTGTCCACAGTCCACGTTTTATAGGGAGCCAAATTCGTATTGGGAAACAGATCTCCTGCATTGTTATCGACTATCGGGTGATCAACAACCGAGATAGAATCGACAAAAGATAAATTGGCAATTTTATTTGCGATGTCTCCAGTCAAGGCCAATTGAATCAAGCCATTCTTGATGTCGACATCTTTCGATTCTTGCCAATTGAGTTCAAATTCATCCATCATCTTGGCCACAGAATTCTGCGTTTGTTGAGGCGTCAAATTCGTTGAAAGCTTGACCAAATAATTGTACTGCAAACCTTCGGGATTTTCAATAGCGCCACCATTAATGAAGACCTGACGATTTCGTATCTCCAAGTTATCACCCGGCATACCGATGCAACGTTTGATGTAATTTTCCTTTTTATCCACAGGACGCGCTCGCAGGCCTTCAACGACAACACCTTTTGAAGTACGATCAGGTGAACCGCACGTAGAACATAGCTGACGATCTATAAAGTTGGCACGTGCCAGGGCTTTATATTTATTTTCATTGGCAAAGTATTGCTGAATAATAAATGCATTCAAACTGTCTGAAGTTCCCTGAAATTTTGGACCAATTTCTTTAGCAGCAATGCTCAACCCTTCATTTCGCAACAAACTATAGTAGTCGTGTCCACTGAGGAAAGGATGTACAAGAATAGTGTCGCCGTGAGGGAAATTGAAAACGACTGGATCAAAGCGTTCTACTTCACCAAATCCAGGCAAACGGAAATACGGCAGGCTAAACCAATCGGTATAGCTATTGATCATAGTACCCGGAATCGTATTGTGCACAAACGGAATGCTGACTGGTGTTTGAGGCAGCTTTGCACCATAGCTCATTTTACTCACGAACAAATAATCGCCCACCAACATGCTGCGCTCCATCGAAGGAGTGGGGATGGTAAACGCTTCTAAAAAGAAACTACGGATCACAGAGGCGGCAACCACGGCAAAAATGATTGCTTCACCCCATTCGCGACCAAATGATTTCTTTTTGTTGGTCCAATCGCGTGGTCCGACGTAACCTACTTCTTTTTCTTGGAAAGAAAGTCTCGAAATTCCATACCATGGCAAAAGACCGAAGATCCATTGATCAGCAGTAGATCGTTTGTTGAAAGCAATACCCAATTCAACATTGATTACCGCCAACATGATCAAATTGACCCCGGGAATCAATATCAAAATGAACCACCACCAAGGGCGTTTAATCATTTTGAGAAAAGGAAAAAAGTTGACTATCGGAATATAGCCGAGGATGTGTTTTTGACCTGCTCGTTTGAGCAATCCCGGCAAGGATATGCTATACACAACAAGCAACAAGGCTAATAGTATTTCAGGAATTCTCATAATCTAAAACTTTAAAAAATCACGCATGGAATAGACACCTTGCTTACCGAACAACCATTCGGCACCTTTCACTGCGCCGAGAGCAAAGCCTTTTCTATTTTTGGCGATATGGGTGAGTACAATTTGATCAACGGAGGATTCGTAAGTCACTTCATGTGTTCCCGGCACTTCATCTGTGCGTTCGCTGATGATGTTTAATGTGTTTCCGACTTCATGAAGATCGCTGCCCCAAGCTGTTTTGCGATTCAAATGGGCGAGGATCCCCTCGGCCAGAGAAATGCCCGTGCCGCTGGGTTTATCCAATTTATGTATGTGATGAATTTCCCGAATATGCACATCATATTCATCTAGCTCATTCATCACGCGAGCGAGTTGTTCATTGATGTGAAAAACTACATTGACACCAATAGAGAAATTAGTGGAGTGGAGAACAGCAGCACTTTTTTCGGCACAGGCTGATTTTACTTCGTCAATGCGGTTGTACCATCCTGTGGTGCCTACTACCACCGGCAATTGGCGATCAATGCATTGCAAAATGTTTTGCACTGCCGCATCCGGACGACTAAATTCGATGGCCACATCTGCCTCTTCCAATCCAATGCTAGATGGGGTAAGACCAACGCTTGTTTTGAATACAATTTCATGTCCACGTTGAATAGCGATTTCTTCAATCACTTGCCCCATTTTTCCATATCCTATTAGTGCTATTTTCATCCTTTCAACTGGGCAATTTAAAAATGTAAGCTCATTCCGAATCCGGCATTTAGTTGCGCGGAAGGAATGGCGTATGGATGGATAGATAAGGATATTTTCGGCGAAACATCATAATAAAACAAATGTCCATCAACGTTGGCATCGATGATTTGAAGAACATATACACCCACTAAGCACATATAACTCACGTCGCGCCAACGATGATATTGTTCTTGCCACTTATTGTAAAAAGCTGCATTTCCTTCTATTTCAGGAACCGTTGTTTCATCATCATCCACCGACGCGATATACGCCTTACGGTAGGTTTGGTAGCGTTTGTTGTTGTCTTGGATAAAATAGACGCACGTGCCGATACCAGCATAGGCAATCCCGGCTTTCCACCATTTACCATTATAGAATTGACCAGCTCCGGGAATTACGGCGGAGAAGACAGTAGCCTTCAATGGCGAATGGGGTTTCATATGCCATTTCTGGCCAAATTTGGTGGTATAGGTGATTGTATCCACCACCATCACATGCGTTGAATCTTGAGCGAATAGGGGAGAAGACAAAAAACAAAACAGCAGAATCGTAAAGATTCTGCTTGTTCTAAAAGTATGTTTTGTCGTTTCGTTCACAGTGTTATCAGAGGTCGAGCATATCTACTATACGCTGGAGATCATCATCAGTGGCGAAAGGTATTTCAATTTTTCCAAGGCCGTGTTCGTTGCGCGCCAATTTGGCTTTTTTTCCAAACTTTAACCGTAGATCCGCTTGCATTTTCTGGAATTCAATGGGTAGAATGGCTTTTTCTGTTTTGAAAAGCTTGGGCAATTCATCTTCCTTCACCATTTCTTCGACACGACGTACGCTGAGATCTTTTTCCAATATCTGCTTGTAGATGCGCAATTGACGTGCTTCCGGTTCGGCGTTGATCAATGCACGGGCATGACCCATGGATATTTTTTTCTCAATAATACCAATTTGAATTTCGGGAGGAAGTTTGAGCAAACGCACATAGTTCGTAACAGTGGTGCGGTCCTTTCCAACACGTTCAGCAAGCTTCTCGGTGGTGAGATTGCATTCTTCCATCAAGCGCTTATACGAAATGGCCACCTCGAGCGCATTGAGGTTTTCACGTTGGATATTTTCAACGAGCGCCATTTCGAGCATGCTCTGGTCGTTGGCTGTACGCGTATACACAGGAACCTCATCAAGGCCGGCCATTTGCGCAGCGCGGAATCGACGTTCACCACTAATAATTTGATATTTATTCGCAGCGATTTTTCGAACCGTAATCGGCTGAATAAGTCCAAGTTCGCGAATACTTTGTGCCAATTCTTCCATGGCGTCGCGATCAAATTCTTGACGCGGTTGAAATGGGTTGGCTTCTATTTGTGAAATGCGCACCAAAGAAATTGGTCCGGCCACATTTCCAATAAGATCATCTGATTTGGTTACACGTTCTGCAACCGGGGCGCTCGTCGAAGCATTTTGCTCCCTCGCTCCAACCGGCGCACTTTCGAGCAATGCACTCAATCCTCTGCCCAATGCCTGTTTTTTAGCCATTATCTACGTTGATGTATTTGTCTTCGCCTTTCATTTTTGTCATGTTGTTATTCTGAAGAATCTCTCTGGCGAGATTAAGATAATTCACAGAACCTTTGCTGCTCGCATCGTGCATAATGATGGTTTGTCCGAAGCTTGGAGCTTCACCCAATGTCGTATTGCGGTTGATAATTGTATCAAACACCATTTCTTGGAAGTGCATACGCACCTCATCCACCACTTGATTGCTCAATCGCAAACGGGTGTCATACATGGTAAGTAAGATACCTTCGATAGTCAATTCGGGATTCAGTTTTTGTTGTACAATTTTGATGGTGTTCAATAACTTTCCAAGTCCTTCCAAAGCGAAATATTCGCATTGCACGGGAACAATTGTAGAATCAGCAGCAGTCAAAGAGTTAACAGTAACCAATCCTAAAGACGGTGAACAGTCGATAATGATGAAATCGTACTCTGCCTTCAGAGGTTGAAGCGCATTACGCATCATGTACTCACGGTTAGGCATGTTGATCAATTCAATTTCGGCACCCACCAAGTCGATGTGCGCTGGAATCAAATCGAGATTTGGATTCTCCGTCGAAATAATGATGTCTTTGGGATTGATATCATTTACCAAACATTCGTAAATGCTTGTCTTCACTGTTTTGGGATCAATGCCCACCCCCGAAGTGGCGTTGGCTTGAGGATCAGCGTCAACCAATAATGTCTTATATTCCAAAACCCCTAAACACGCAGCGAGACTTATCGCTGACGTTGTTTTCCCTACGCCACCTTTTTGGTTGGCAACTGCAATTATTTTACCCATCTTGATTAAAGTTCGATTGATTGTCCGATCTCCGGAAATATTAGTTCGATGCCCTTTTCCTTAAACATTTCAGTGGCCTTCGCATGATCAATCTTGATATAAGGAAATGTATCGAAGTGCATGGCGACAACACGTTTTGCATTGACAAATTGTGCTGCTTTAACGGCATCTTTAAGTCCCATGGTGAAATTAT
Organism: Flavobacteriales bacterium; assembly: GCA_049318685.1. GTDB lineage: Bacteria > Bacteroidota > Bacteroidia > Flavobacteriales_D > Sanyastnellaceae > JAIXWP01. Next base: position 1,538 of record JBMOFW010000065.1, on the reverse strand, counting down.
CTCCCATGCAGAGGAAAGCAGCGCTCAACGCATAATCCTCAGCGATGAGTTTCATGTCATAGGTCAATGCGGTGTCCCCAGAATAATACACATGTTGATCTCCGGTTGAAATCACAAAACCCATTGGATTTCCTGCGTAAGTTCCATCGGGCAAAACGCTGGAATGCACTGCATTTACACACTTCACTTTGAAATGACCAAAATCCCATGAACCTCCAATGTTCATTGGATGATATTTAAGGTTTTTGGCGGCATAATAGGTGGCGATTTCATATGTAGAAACCACGGTAGCATCGTTGTTGCGTGCGATTGTTTCTGCATCAGCCACGTGGTCACCATGACCATGTGAAAGCAAAACAAAATCGGCTTTAATGGCATTCACATCAATGGTCTTGGCCAATTCATTGGGTGAAATAAAAGGATCGAGAATCAGGATTTTTCCACCCACCTCGATACCAAAACAACTATGACCGTAATAAGTTATCTTCATATTTTGTGAAACATAGCAATAAAAGCTATTTCCTTGCGAATTTACCGTGAAACATAGTCGTGAACATTCTTTGTGGGAGATAAGTTTTACACACGAATAGTGTTGAAACGAGGTTGATAAAATGTGAATAGTTTTTCAAAGGCTTGCTTTAGTGGGTTTTCCACAGCCTGAAGAGACTTCTTCTTAATTTTGCATGACAATATGAGTTCAAAAATAACCGTGATATCAGGCACCAATCGCCAAGGAAGTTTTACAGCGTTGGTTTCAAAGAAATATGTTGAATTATTGAAAAACAGTGGAGTAGAGGTAGATATCCTATTTCTTGAGGATTTGCCAAGATCCATTGTTGAGAATGAAATCTATGGTCGACTTTCGCCTGATATGGAGGGGGTCGCCAAACAGTATATCATGGATGTGAACAAATTTGTTTTTGTGGTTCCCGAATACAACGGAAGCTATCCGGGCATTGTCAAACTTTTCTTGGATGCACTTCCTCCGAGAATCTGGGCGAAGAAAAAAGCCGGAATCATTGGTGTGAGTTCAGGAGCTGCGGGTAATTTGAGAGGACAAGAGCATTTGACCGGTGTGCTAAATTATTTGAAAGTGAATGTGCACTACAACAAACCCAAGTTGAGTCATATTGAGCAAACCTGGGAAAACGATCCAAAAATCTTTGATCGATTACAGGAGCACGCAGATCAAATGATCGAATTTTAGTTGCAAGGACTGCCGTCGAAATCGAAATCGTAACAGCCTTTAAAGTCTCCTGAGGCCAAACCATTGATGTCGAAAACGATTCCATTAGCTACTCCGGCCAATATGCCCGGATTTGACGACAAGCGGAAATTCACGTCGGCAGCGCTGCAAAAAGGTGGCGCCTGTCCGTTCACACAATTGCTAAAATGACTATCGGTGTTTACGTTGATATCCGTATCCACTAAACAATTCGAGAATTGATATTCAATGGTTCCCTCATCAACTAAGTCGATCACCAATTCGCTAAAATCATTCAGCAGAGCGTTGTTGCCGTAAATAATACAATTAGTAA
>JBMOFW010000064.1:0-14071 GCA_049318685.1 Flavobacteriales bacterium | reverse complement strand
GCTTACTCTGGCAGGTAGATAAAGTCGCGCACTACGACCTCGTGCTTGAGTCCGTTGGTGGGACCAATGGCGAGGAACGGAAGTGTCCAGAAATTCATGCGCGTATTGGTGGTATTGCCCGGAGCGGGAATCACAATGGGATCTGATGTGAGTCCACCCTCTTCTTTTACTCGCGCTGGATGATCCAAATCAAAACTCCATGTGGCTATCGGATCTACATTTTGCCATGATGTTCCAGCAAAACTCTTCCACGTAATTAAGGTGTCTGTCCATGTAAATAAATGCGTGGAAACACCTTTCAAATAACTATTGTCAATCGCCACTTCGCGGGTACGCTCGGGATATACTGTGCCGAAACTTACCGGCTGCACAGAATAGGTAGTCGGTGTCACGCTTTCGGGATCGTTCCACTTCGAAAATTCGATATCCACTTCACTATTGCCATCACTAAAAAACGTATTGTTGTCCCAAGTGAACAAGCCAAACACCACATTCTCCGCAAAACTCATCGGGTCGGCTTGAATAGTAAACACATAAGTACCATAACCCATGGTGTCTTGAGAAATCACTTCAGATGAATACCACACACCGTCATGCTGATCAATGGTCAAATGCAAATACCCATTTTCATCCACCCATACATCATCGTATTTTTTGGAGAAATAATTGGGCCCCGGTCCTACAGGAGTATTGCTCGACTTAATGTCCCATTTTCTGCCGGCAAAGTTGACCACATTGCCTTGACGACCTAACATATCTGTCGGGTCAGATTGTTTGCACGATGCGGCAAAAAGCGCCACCAGCGCTGTCAACAACACTATTCTCTTCATGGCTTGTATTGGTAATAAAAGGACGTTTTCTGATTGGCGACCATCAAATCAAAATGACCATCTTCAGTCACCCACTTGATGTCGGCATTGACGAATTCCAAATCTTTTCTATCCACTTTAAATTCTACAACGCGACTCTCACCCGCAGCAATATCCACTTTCTGAAAATCAATCACGCGGCGCACTGCAGGAGTAACCGTTGCATATTGATCATGCAGATATAAAATAACACTTTCCTTGGCCGCACGAGTAGAAGGATTCTTAACCGTAATCCGCACGGTCATTTGATCATACGCTTTCAAGGTATCCGTGTTACATTCCAATTTTTCATAAAGAATATTCGAATAACTCAATCCATGTCCAAATGGCCACTGCGGTTGAAAAGCATTATTGCCAAATTTCTGATCTACGGTCTCGGTATACTTGTGATCATACATCAGCAACGATTGATTAAAGCGCGGATATGTGAAAGGCAATTTACCAGATGGATTGATTGTTCCATAGAGAATCTCCGCCAACGCCTCACCGCCGTAATCTCCCGGTTGATACGCCATCACGATAGCATCACAATCACTCACGATTTCATTCACCAACAGCGGACGATTCTCCACTAAGATTAAAACGATTTTCTTTCCGGTTTTTTTCAATTCCTTGACAAAATCAATCTGTGTACGCGACATAGACAAATCATCGATATCACCCACTTTCTCAGTCGATGGCCATTCCGCCAAACACACCACAATCACATCCGCATTGGCCGCAGCCGCAAGCGCTTCGTCACGCTTACCTTTTTCTTGAATGCCACACCCTTCGGCATACTGCGCATTGGCGCTAAATTGAAGAATGGCCTCTGCAATGGTCAACTTTGTTTCATCATTGTACTTGGCCTCTGTTCCCTGCCAAGTCCTTGTCCATGCACCATTTTGAATCACGAGCGAATTCGCCCCAGGACCGGTCACCAACACCTTTGTGTCTTTATTTAACGGCAACACGCCGTTGTTTTCCAACAACGTGATCGATTCTCCCGCTGTTTCCTTCGCCATTAGTTGGAAGGCTTTCGAACCGAAATTGGGATAATCACTCAACGGGTAAATACCACTGTGATCCAACAATTTCATTTTTTTCTTGATCAATAAAATCCGACGTACACTTTCATTCAAACGCGCCTCGCTGATTCGACCTTCTTTCACCAATTCAATCAACAAACGTGAAAACTCAAAATCATTGGGCACCATCGCCATGTCGATACCCGCATCCACTGCCATGTACACCGCTTCTTTCAACGTTGGTGCTACTTTGTGATTCATGTGTAATTTGATGATGTCTTCCCAATCGGTCACGACGATTCCACCAAATTTCAATTCATCGCGCAAGAGTGTGGTCAATATTTTTTTATTCGCGTGTACGGGTACACCGGTGATTTCGCCACTGTTGATCATCACCGTCATCGCACCTTGTTCGATGGCCGCTTTGAATGAAGGCAAATAAATTTCACGCAATTGAATATCGCTGATGTAAGCAGGAGTGCGGTCTTTTCCGGTGCGCGCGCCGCCGTAGCCGAGGAAGTGTTTCATGCACGCTGCCACACGGTATTGATCGTTGGACGGTGAGATCGACTGATCATTAGATCTTGTGATCTCTTGACCCTGGTATCCGGCGATACAGGCTTCGCCGAAACGCGAAACGGTATACGGATCTTCGCCATAGGTTTCAAAAAAACGCGACCACGCCGGATGACGCGCCGCATCGAGCACGGGACTAAAATTCCACGGGATGCCCGCGGCGCGCGTCTCATACGCAGTAATAGTTGCCGCCTGTTGTACCAGTGTCGGATTGAATGTTGCGGCCTGCGCCAACTGCTGTGGAAACAACGTGGAACCCATTACATAGTTCGCTCCATGAATGGCATCAATCCCATAAATCACCGGAATTTTCAATCGTGTTTCGGTCATGGCGACACGCTGAATTTCGCCAATCAAGGTATGCCATTGCTCTAATGGATAGGCATGTCCTCCGCAGTTGAGAAACGATCCCACATGCCATTCTTTCAATGCTTTGTTGAGCTTGTCTGGATCAATGCGATGTGGTTCGGAGAGATTATAAATCTCACCCACACATACCACATCCAGATTGAGCTGGGTCATCTGTCCCACTTTCTCTTCAATGGTCATTTGCTGTATAAGCGTCTCCACGTCTGCATGCTCCACATCATTACTCACGGTTCCACCACCACTTGTCCCTCCCAATAAAAAACAGCCTCCCAATCCGAAAGCCATCGTTAAAAGGAATATCGTTTTTTTCATAGTCGTATTTTTTGCCTCCCCCTACCGGCTCAGCTCCACAATCCGTATCTCATCCACCAACACATCACCACTCGATTCAAACTGAAACATCAACTGCTTAATGGTATAAGGATCAAGATCAGAACTGGTCAAGCGAAATTTTTCCAATGGAATGATCATCTGCGTCCAGTTAGTGGTACTTATTGTACCGCCTACAACAAGGTCGGCTGTGGCTCCGGTCCATGATTGACTGCCACCGTAATCTTCAAAACCGACTGCCCAGGGAAGTCCTTTCAGGTCGCCATCCAGGGACAAAACCCAAAATGAAAGCGCAGCATTTTTATCTAATTGAGACATATCCTTGCCGGTCCAATTGTCCCAACCAATTCCTAGGCCGAGCCACGGACAACCGCCAGTAGCTTGCTTGTTCCACTTGATGTGCAATGCACCAGTGCCTTGATAATTCTTATCCGAAGGGGTGACATCGACACAGGTTTTGCTATCGGTAAACCACACTTCTTTAGACAAGCCATCATGATAAATATCCAGTTGGTAAAAACCATTGATATTCGCCGCTTCTGGTTGCTCCACGCTATCCCCGTAGAGCCCTGTTGGTTTTAAATTACTACAACCAAGCAGCGTAGTTATTGTAGCAAATACAATAAGAAATGGCTTCATGGCTTAAGGGATCAGTGGTGCGTTCTCTGTGAAAATCATGTAATCGAGCTTCGACTCGGCATAACCGGAAGTCGGATTGGCCAAGAAAAGCACAGACACCTGAATCAATTTGTGTGGCTCATGCAAACCGTTGCCTATGGCCGCTGAAGGCGAACCGTTCACCAGTGTTGCGAGGTCTGCATACTTCGAGGTAATCTGTTGCCAACCGGCCTGTGTAGCCTGCACTTGGATGCTATACATATCCTCAGTACCTGTGCTGTAAATACCATCTTCATTGTCATCCTCTCTGAATTGGAACAGGACCAGTCCATTGTTGTACTCTTCAGGTTTGTATAAGAAAGTATTGAAATAAACCACATCTGGATTGTCATTTAAGGCGAAATGCGTGGCACCGTATGCAGAACCGGGCATGTCAAACATACCAATCAACCAGTCCCAATTTACCTGACCAGCCATATTGTAGTAACGCTGGCCTTGTGCGGCTTGCTCAGCATTCAAAATACCGAAATTCATATTGGCGCCTGATTGGATAAATGGCACCCAGCCCGGATTCAAACCATCTTCAAAATCACTCAAAAGCAATCCGGTATTTACACGACCCGACAATACGGTGAGCGTATCACGAAGTGTATCTTGAACAGATGGAATAATTAAAGCCACTGCGCACTCTTCTTCACGAAACATCGGTAATGAAGTCGTGGTGCCATTCCATGTGGCTGAGGTAGCATCCAAAGCTGAACCGAAACCGGTGATATGCTTTACAGCACCGGTCGTGAGCCCCTTGATCTCCAGATCCCACTCCACATTCTTGCTAAATGCACAAGTGAAATGAGTTTGTTCACCCGCCGCAAAATCAACTTCGCGGTCGCTGATATCCAAATCGACCAACACAGCAAAATCGCCGTATAAATCGACCAATGCCGGGCCATCAAATGATTCGTCTTTTTGACATGAAACGGCAATCATAGCCGCCACTGCGAATAGTAATAATCCTTTCTTCATGATTAAAAATTCATTTGGTACAACAACATGATTTGATCAACGCGATAACCCGTTGCGTATTCATCCTCCAATTGGAATGCGCTGTATTGCGCGTTCAAGAATGCGCGATCATTGAAGCGATAGCGCAAACCAATGGCACGCATCGACTCGTTTCCATCTACCGTATACTCAGCAAAATTGAATGTTTCACCATATGCATTCTTTCTTGCTTCAAAGTCAAATCCACTATAGGCTACAGACTGATAACCCAACAAAACGTCAAATTGTTTGAATACTTCGATCTCCGCGCCTATGCTCATCACATTTGAAGCCAAATCAACTGCGCGATAATATTCGCCTGCTCCACGTGAAGTTTGATCCATGCGATAAGAAGCTCCCACAAATACGCGGTTCTTCCAACTCTTCAAAAATTCTGTCTTTTCAAAAGCCAACCGAATGTTTGTTCGGGTAAACGATTTCACTTCTGTTGTTCCTTGTCCGCGCACTTCAGTGAGCATAGACTGCTCCAAGTTCAATTTCACGGGCCATTTCTTCGGAGCATACTCTATAGCATAAACACTTCCCATGCGGTTGGGTGTTGCCTCTCCATAAGGCGTAATGTTATCGTACTTCGGATTGTATGCTCCGAGACCATTGCTCAATTGTAAATTGTACAATGAAGACTCGCGCATCAAATCCAACATACTGATATTGCGATACACTTGATCATTCGTGATGCGTTGATAGGCTGTAGGTAGCGTTGAAAAATCAATTCGTTTAGTTTGGCTTCCGGCACTGCGGAATTCGAAGTCGACCCGCTTGAATCGGGCAGAAACGGTCAATCCCCAATCCTTTTGACGCGCACCCAATTGTCCATCGAAAAATTCACCGTTCCATTCAGGAGCCAATGAATCACTTGTCCACCATGATTTCGAACGCCCAGCTTCCGCGTCAGCAAAAATCTCAAACTGCTTCACAGGAACATTGACTTTTGCCGTAATGGTTCCCACCGGATTGCGCAGTAAATTGTTATTGCGCGATGTTCCGGAAATGTCATACACATTGGCCCAGTTGTAGCCCACTTTCACATAATCACTTTGCACCAATTCAATATTGAATCCGGAAAACATGCGATCATTTACCGATGAATTGTCTGACATCCGCATCCGGCTTGTCACCGCATGAAATTGGAGCTCCTTCACATATTTGCTAAATACCAAACCGAATTCAGCCGCACCGCCTTGTTGGCGCCATGAATTGTCTTTATTGTAAAAATGATCATAGTTGACCAAATCGGTTTGCATACCAAAAACCGCAGGACTGTATTCCGACAATTCTTGGTTGTAGTTCCACATGGTGTAGCGTGTCATCTTGTAGTTGATATCGCCCAACTGATAACGCACGATACCACCAATCACGCCTTTCACATACAATTGACGAATATCAAAAGTGACACCGCTTCCCCAGAATCCGCCATAGTCGTTGCGCACACGCAGCATCGCCTGAATTTCCATCGTTTTCACTGGGCGAATATTTAAGCCCAAATCCACCAGTACATGACCACTATTAAGACGTGGAATGGTGACGCTATCTTCAACGGCCACATCTTGATCGAGCCGATCTCCGTAGAAGATGCCTCGTGCAGCGCCATTGACAGAAAACTTCTTTTCTACCTGACCGAATGATTGTTCGGTTGCACAAAGTGCTATGGTGAGGAGAAGGCTATAGTATATCTTTTTCATTATTAAAAGAATGCTTTTAATTCAACAGTCATTTCACGACCTCTAAAGCGGTCCAATTCGAAGCTTTCATCGCGGAAATAATACCAGCGGTGACGCAAATAGAGTCGGGCATTTTTACCCAAATCAATATCCAATCCTACACCCACGCCTTCGCCATACTGATTGCGCGGACGTCGCGTTTCTTCATCAATATCGGTAAGGTAATTGGCAATTGTACGCTCGTAGCCATAATATCCGCTGAGCATCACTTGTGAAGCGATGCGATAATACATCTCCACTTCGGAAGCGTATTGACGCACATACGCTTTCTCAGTGGTAACCAATACAGGAGACCAATCACGCTGGGCAGAGTTCATTTGGAAGAGAGAAAAAATGAATAATTCTCTGCCCGCTAGCATGGTGGAATATTTCAATTGCGCTTCCATTCCGGAGAAGTGTTTCTTGTTGATCACCACTCCTGAACTATCATCGCTCAAGTTCACTGTCTCATAGGTATCACGGAAAATATCGCTGTAACGATTGTACGGACCCACATTCGCAGGGAATGTCCATCGCCAAAAACGTGAGCGTGTAAATTGATTCACTGGATGGCCATAGGTAATCACTTGCGCCGCGGGCATCAATTCTGAAGTGAATCCTGCACCGGCGCTAATTTTCAATTTACCCACTTTCGCGTCGACGTTCACATCTGCTCCTTGACGATTGTTGGTCATTTGACTTACCCGAATAATGGAACTTCCAAAAGGTTGAAGCAATGACGAACTTCCAACACTTCCAGCGGGAATATCATTTACGCGATACTCCGGAGTAGCGGTATTCCAAAATATTGCATTGTTGTTGATCACGTATGGATCGATGCGGAAATAATGGGCTTCTACAACTGGTTTGTTGGCCTTGGCGGGAGTGGCGATTTTAAACTGCATCAACTCATTCCATCCATTATCATGTTGTGGAGAAAAATAATTTCCCAGACCAGCCTCACCACGTACGCGGAAACCTTTAATTAAAAAATTAAATTCTCCCGTAATGATGTGAAAGCCATATGCATCACGCGCAAGGCTGTCGGTGTAGGCAAATGAATTGAGTGTATTGATGGCAACAAATCCTGCAGTGGAAATGTCTTTCTTGATTTTTCCACCATATGTGAAATTCGGTACTTGAGAAAAACCGCCATTCAATTCGGTTTTGCCGATCATCGCCGTGGCTGATATTCGCCCAGGTAAGGCTTTCACATCAAATACGGCTCCTACGAATGCACGATTTCCCCAGCGGGTATCTTGATCGATCGATCCTTGATCAAAGTATTGTTTGTAGCGCGACCCAATGTTGAGCCCAGCCGGGTCCCACGGTGCGCGTTCGAACAACATAAAACGATTGTATCCTTTAAAAGAAGCAATGGTCAAATCAGAAAGCGCCACCCATTGAATACCACCAAACGATGCACTGATATCTGCGTATTTAGTTGGAATAGTGCCATACATGGTCATACCCAATTGCAAGCCCATTGTTTGCCCGAGGCGGGTTCCGCTCATTGGAAACTGAATAGAAGGACGCAACGAATCTGCTGTTTGAGCGCTATATGCTGTTCCAATATTTCCTGTGAGAAATTGATAGATGTACAAATCAAAACCCCATGTGGCCTTGCCCACACCACCCGAAACGTTCACCGTCATATTCGGCAACTGACTGTCGTCGCCGATAAATAACGAGCGAGGCAGCACCGTTTCGCCGCTTGTTTGACTGATGAGATAGCTGTCATACATACGATTGTATGTTCCCAAGAATCGGTAGAATCCCGACACATTGAGTTTTTTCAATCCTCCCGGATCTGCTTTCGGAAAAAGACCGAGGTCGTCCTTCCAAGTACGCGTGCTGTCTGACTGGGCAGTCGACGAATAGACGCAGCTCGCAGTAAGCCAAAGAAGAACGGATATGCGAAGTAGAAGTTTATTCATTCATCGACATTTTTTTAAATGAAATAGCACGACCCGGTCCCATGGCTTCGGTGCGGGGCATTACCTTAAATGGTAAATTATCGTAGGCATAATGACCGTGTCCATCTCGGATAAAAACGAACAAACGATACGATCCAGGCGTGGTCGGAGCGCGGAATTGTGCCTCATTTGTTTTTCTTTTAGAAAATACACCATGCAATGGAAGTGGCGCAGCTTCAGCATCACCACCCGCTTTGATGTCTGTACTTTCCGGAATGATGAGCCATTCCACATTCAAATTATCTTGATCGACATCACTGCATTCCAAAGTGCAGTCATATTTTTCTTCCGCGTACACCAACACATTTTCTTTCTTGGTCAATTGATTGATGGTGAGCTTGCCAATTTTCGGCGCACTATTGACGGGTGTTTTTCCGGTCCAAATTTTTTCTAACCGATCAATGGGTTCTCCGGATTCACCGCGTTCGGAAAACAAGCCATACCAAGTAGAAGTCGTTTCTTGTTTTTGTCCCCACAGAAAGACAAATGATCCGATGCACATCGTTTTATCTGCGTCGATGTAGTTCTTGTAGCGTTGCTCGTAGCTGTCTGCTTTTTCGCTGCTGCTTTGTTCGATAGGTGCATTCCAGTTTGTTTTTTCCACTTCCCAATGACCATTGGGTCCCCACTCGGTGATCATGTAAGGCCCAGTCCAGCCCCATGTGCGAATATTTTCTTTAACGTTGCCGATATCACCATAGGTATTTACACCATATATATCAATACTTGGCGCGCGTTCTTTAATCAGACGTACTTCTTCTTTATCGAGACCAGCTGTAACGGTGCAGGTGGGGTGATTCGAATCGATCTCCTTGATCATTTTCGCGATGTCTTCGACAGCATACCACACATTGGTATTGGTATAAAAAAGATCCACCTCATTGCCGACACCCCACATGAGCAGGGCGGGATGATCCTTCAGTTCGTTCACCACACTGCGAAAGCCTTCGAGTTGTGCTTTTACGCGTGCAGCATTATTATAATCAAAACCGTGACGTTCGTGTTGGACCCAAAGTCCCATCATCACCATGAGTCCTTCTTTTTGGGCTTGGTCGAGCACCTCACGGGCATTCTCTGCACCCCAGGTGCGCATGGTATTGGCGCCAATTTGAACGGCCTTATCCATATGCACTTGGCCGCCGACGCCTTTTATATAATAAGGAGAGCTGTCTTTGAGGAGAACCCATTGACCGCTTTGTTGAACCACCTTCACTACAGCCGGTTGGGCAAGTGTGGTTAGGTTTAGACACAGCAGTATCAGGACGAAGAAATTCTTCATGGTTTTTTGGTTGCAAAATCAAATGTAAACAAGTGTTTGGATAAACAATGCCTCCCTTATTGTTTTTTTTACACTAACTTATTGTGTTTTTTACAATAAGTTATATATTGCCGGCCTTAACCAAAATAACCACGATGAAAAAAATCCTATTATTCAGCTTGTTATGCGCTGTATTCTCCTACGCGCATGCATTCAATGTCACTTTTCAAGTCGACATGACTTCACAAGTTGGCACGTTTACAACAGCCAACATCAATGGAACATTCAATGGCTGGTGCGGCGGCTGTGCGGCAATGACAGATGCCAACGGCGACAACATTTGGGACATTACCATTGATCTTGCAGCGGGTACTTATGAGTACAAATTCACAGGAGATGGTTGGGCCACTTTTGAAACATTGGTTCCTGGTGGCTCATGCACTTTAACCACTGGTGGCTTTACCAATCGCGTAATCACGGTAACAGGGGATACCACCGTACCGGTATCTTGTTGGGGGCAATGTGGATGCTCTAGCACTTACAATGTTACCTTCCGTGTAGACATGACCAATCAGGTCGGCAACTTTACCACTGCCAACATCAACGGTTCATTCAATGGTTGGTGCGGCGCATGCACCCCATTGACAGATGTCAACGGGGATAATATTTGGGAAACAACAATTCCTCTTTTGCCTGGTACATATGAATACAAGTTCACCGGAGATGGTTGGGGGATTCAAGAAACACTTGTCCCAGGAACATCATGTACTTTGACAACAGGTTCGTTTACAAATCGCGTAATTACAGTTTCAGGAGACACTACCTTGGACGTTGTTTGTTACGGTGCTTGCGTTGCTTGTAACGCGGTAGTCCCTACATATGACGTGACTTTCCAAGTGGATATGTCAAACAATACAGACGCTTATTCAGTGGTCAATTTGAATGGTACATTTAACGGATGGTGTGGTGGTTGTGCACCCATGACTGATGCAAATAATGATGGCATTTGGACAATCACTGTTCAACTTGAAGCCGGCACATATGAATACAAATACACGGCAAATGGTTGGGATTTCTCTGAAACCTTAGCTGATGGAACCTCTTGTACAGTGACCAATAATGGCTTCACCAATCGGGTAATTACAGTTTCAGGAAATACAACCTTGCCTGCGGTTTGTTATGGATCTTGTGCAAGTTGCTCTCCACCTACTTACGATGTCACATTCAGAGTAGATATGAACAATGTCACCAGTCCGTTCACCACACCTGAAGTAAATGGAACCTTTAACGGTTGGTGTGGAAACTGTGCCCCTATGAGTGACGCAAATGGCGATAACATTTGGGAAATTACCATTCCCCTTGCAGCCGGTACCTATGAGTACAAGTTTTCTGCTGACGGCTGGGGCATTCAAGAAACGCTCACTGAAGGAGCGTCTTGTACTGTGAATGGAGCTCCTTTTGTCAACCGTTCTTTGGTTGTTACGGGCAATACCACGTTGAGCACAGTATGCTGGGCAAGCTGTGCATCATGTGCGGAGCCATTTCATCCTATCACGTTCCAAGTGGATATGAATTTTGTTGGACAAGGTTTTACTATTCCAGAGGTGAATGGTACGTTCAATGGATGGTGCGGAGGATGCGCTCCGATGTCGGATACCAATGGTGACAATATTTGGGAAATAACCATCCCTCTTCAAGATGGCAGTTATGAGTATAAGTTTGCAGCGGATGGATGGGCAATTCAAGAGGCGCTCACTCCTGGTTCATCATGCACCGTAACCAACAGCGGCTTTACAAACCGCATTCTCAATGTCAGCGGACCGCAGACCATTGGTGTTGTTTGCTGGGAATCATGTCAAAGCTGCACTTATGCTGCGAACGATACAAAAGCGGCTGCAACACTTCTCAGTGCTGTCAATACTTATCCGGCATGTAATTATTTCAGTGGCAACCTAGCACTTTGCACCAATTCAGCTGAAGCGCTCACAAATGAGCCGGCCGGCGCGGGTCGCGATACTTGGTATCGTTTGGTATCTACCACAGGCGCTGCGCGTATAACAGCCAATAGCAGCGTAAACAACCTTGTAATTGAACTCCAAGACAATGCCGGAAATCTGATCGCATCAGAAAACGAAACAAGCAGCGGAACAGAGACCATGGTTCTTTCTGGGTTGACCATCGGAGCCACATATTATGTTGCCATTCGTAACTTCAATGCAGCCAATTCTGGTTTATTCACCATGTGTGTTCAGCATTTGACCACACCAACAAGTTTGTCATCTACTTCTGTGAACACGCTCTGCAGCACCATTAAGTGCCAATGGACAGGAGCGTCAACTTACTCAGCTACTTTGTCTGACGGAACAAATACATTTACAGCCTCCGGATCGAGCACCAAAATGGCGCTCACACAATTCTCTGGATTGAGTTACAACACCACGTACACTTTGGTATTCTCTGCAACCTACAATTTGACAGATGCGGCCGGAAATGCTCAAACAGTGACCGTTTCGAGCGCACCTACAAGTCTTGCCATTGGCCAGCCACAAGAAGTAAAACTTCGCAGCATAGACATGTGCTCTATCACATCTCGTGCGCTTAACAGCTATGTGTCAGCAGATATGGCCTTGTGTGGAATCACCAATTATGAATGGGAATTTATTGAAACCAATGCCTCGGATGTAATTACCGGTGCTCCTATTCACATTGTATCGCAAGGTACAAGTCGCTACATGCAATTGAACGGAGTGAATATCCCAGGTATCCAAGGTGGAGATCATTATCGCGTGAAAATTCGCGCCATTTATAATGGTGGGCAATCACCATGGCCTAGTACTTACCGCACTATTTGCATCACAGGTACCGCACCTATTATGGCAGAAGAAAACAACGAGCAGACAGCTTGGGTAAATGCCGATGCAGTCGCTGTTGTTTATCCAAATCCAAACAATGGCAATCTGTTTAACTTAAATGTAAATGGTTTGAGTGATGGTGTATGGAACGTTCAAGTTTTGGATGTTCAAGGCCGTATTGTTCACACCGAGCAAGTGATGGCAGAAGGTGGTATCAACCGTACCATTTCTATGGATTCAAAACTGAGCAATGGCTTATATACTGTACGTTTGATCAATGGTGAAAATGCCATCAACGTGCGTATGATAGTTGAGTGATAATACAGTAATTTCAAATGAAAAGGCGGAGAAAAATCTCCGCCTTTTTTATTCTTATAGAGTGAAATTCGATTAATTTTCCACAAGGATGTAGACCTCTCTTATCCCTTTAACTTTGAAGGATCGAATCGGAATAGTGTAGACGGTCTGTGTGAAACATTACTTTGTGTTTCGTTGAGCGGCACTACGTATGGCATTTCTTTCACTTTCTTTCTAAAGTTCCCTTTGTCCAATTTGGTATTCAGCATGGTTTCATAAAAAAGCTGAAGTTGTGACAAGGTGAACTTTTCAGGAAGCACGCTCGCCCAAACCGGCTCGGCAGACACCAAAGTGCGCATGTCATCAATGGCATGTTCTAAAATTTGCTTGTGGTCGAACGCAAGCTTGGGTAAACGAATTAGCGGATGCCATTTCGTTTGTTTCGCCCATGAAGAAGCTAACGGTTGGATATCGAGCATTTCAACAACCGCTATGTAAGCTATGGTGATGACACGTCCTAAAGGATGTCGATCTACCTTTCCGAATGTATGCACCTGTTTTATCGGAATGTCGGCCAATGAAGTAAGGTCTTTAAGGACACGAGAGGCGGCCTCATCAAGGTCCTCATACGGATAAACCAAATCGCCCGGAAGTGCCCAAAAATTTTCATACGGCTCAGTGCCCCTTTGAATGAGCAATACACGCAATTCCCCTTCGTGATATCCAAAAATGACGCAGTCCACCGAAAACGCCGATTTAAAGAACTCGTCAATGGGAATCGAGTACAAATCCTCTTGCTGGATTCTCGATTTGAATGCCTTAGCTGACAATGACATACCGCAATTTTGGCCAAAGTTAATAAAAATGAAATCACTACTTATTGTATATTTTACAATTAGTATTATATTGGCTGCTCAAACCAAAAAAACAAACCAAGAATGAAAAAAATGCTACTGTTCTGTAGTATTGTTCTTGCGCAATTGGCCATGACTGCGCAGTTCAATGTTACATTTCGTGTCGACATGTCGAACGTGACGGATGCGTTTACTGCTCCTGAAGTAAACGGCACCTTCAACAACTGGTGCGGCAACTGCGCCGCCATGAGTGACGTCGATGCAGACAATATTTGGGAGATTACTATCCCATTAGCTGCCGGC
>JBMOFW010000063.1:0-14219 GCA_049318685.1 Flavobacteriales bacterium | reverse complement strand
CCCCCGACCAGCTGATTACAAATCAGCTGCTCTGGCCAGCTGAGCTACACCGGCATTTTTAGTACTGTTATTTTCAAAGAGCGTTACAAAAAAAACACCCCTGCGTCAAACAGGGGTGCAAATGTAAAAAACAAATCTATCCGCACAAGCGTTTTCTAAATTTTTTTTTAAGCCGCTTGTCCATTTTTTGTTTTAAGCTTGTGAATTTGACGTTTTAAGGCCTCTACTGCGATGTCTGTAGCCTCCTCAAATGTGCGGCACTGCTTGCGCGCAAATAAATCGCGACCCGGAATACTCAACTTGATTTCCGCAATCTTGTTTTCGTGATTATCCGATTTATCTAGTCGTAAAAATACTTCACCAAATGTGATCCGATCATGAAAATGGGTGAGTTTGTTGACTTTGTCCTCGATGAAATTGATCAACTTGTGATCGGCATCAAAATGAATGCTCTGTACTTGAATTTGCATAGCAATCGAAATTTTAAAAGTTAAACTTCATGATTTATGGCGAGGATGCATTCGCGTGTGAATGCCCTTTAGCTTCTCAATACTGTTGTGTGTATACACCTGCGTTGCCGCCAGACTACTATGACCTAAAATCTCTTTAATCACATTCAAATCCGCCCCATTATTCAACATGTGGGTGGCAAATGTGTGTCTCAAGACGTGTGGACTGCGTTTTGTCTGGGTGGTTACGGTCGAAAGATAGGATTTTACCGTTTGGTAAACAAAAGATTTAGATATTTTTTCACCCCGGTCAGATACAATTAACATTCCTGACTGTTGATCTAAATTCATTTTGCCCCTTAGCTGCATATAATACCTGATCTTTTCTAATGTTTCCTTTCCAACGGGGACATAGCGCATTTTGTTTCTTTTTCCCAACACCTTGATCTGACCAATAGAATTATCCACATCTCTATCAGTGAGTTGCATCAATTCAGAAAGACGAATCCCGGTCTCATAGAATAAATGAATCATCAAATTATTCCGGACACTGGGAAAATCAGTCAGGTCGTTCGAACCTAAATACAACTTCTCCATGGCGGTCTCTTCTACAAAATGGGGAAGACGCTTGGCTTTTTTGGGCTTGGAAATGCCTCGGGCCGGATTGGTACTTACCAAACCTTGTTTTTGTAAAAATCGATAATAGGCGTTGATCGAAGAAATTTTACGATGAACACTGGTCGGATTGTATCCTTCTTCCATCAAATAGGCCATCCAACTTCGGACAATCGTAGAAACGACCTGAGTTTCGTCGGTTAACTCAAATTCTCTTTGGACAAATACATCGAATTGAGCCAAATCGCTCTTATAGGCTTCAACGGTATGCGCAGAACTGCGCTTTTCGGTTATAAGATATGTTATGAAGCCTTCGAATTTCACACAATAAAAAAAGGGTAAGACCTCAGTACAAACTAAGGTCTCACCCGGATATTGTTAACAAAGAGCTGTTATTGCTCTTGTGACTTCATCTGGCCTACAAACACAGCGTGCTTGATCTCTTCACGACGACGAACACTTTTCTTGGTGTATGCCTGACGTGAACGAAGTTCTTTTACTACTCCGGTTTTTTCAAACTTCTTTTTGAACTTCTTGAGTGCGCGATCAATGCTTTCGCCTTCTTTTACTGGTATGATCAACATGTGTTTTTGTTCCTTTAAAAATGGGGTGCAAATATAGAAATCTTTTTATACCAAACAACTATCCTTTCAAAATTTCTCTAGAAATCACCAATTTTTGAATCTCAGAAGTGCCTTCACCAATGGTACATAACTTCGAATCGCGATAGAATTTTTCTACTGGAAAGTCTTTTGTATACCCATATCCACCAAAAATTTGTACGGCGTCTGTTGAGACTTTAACCGCCACCTCTGATGCATAATATTTGGCCATGGCCGATTCTTTAGTCATCTTCATTTTATGGTTCTTCAAATACGCAGCTTGATATAACAAAGCTTCTGATGCTTCAATTTCTACTGCCATATCGGCCAACTTAAAAGCAATGGCTTGGAAATTCGCAATGGGTTGGCCAAATTGTTCGCGCTCTTTCGCATATTTCACACTCGCTTCATATGCGCCTTTGGCAATACCCATAGACAAGGCCCCAATCGAAATGCGACCTCCGTCCAAAATTTTCATAGCTTGACGGAAACCATCGCCCACCTTACCCAAGATCTGACTCTTGTGCACGCGGCAATTGTCGAAGATCAACTCGGCGGTTTCGCTAGCACGCATGCCTAGTTTGTTTTCTTTTTTACCTCCTGAAAACCCTGGAGTGGTGCGCTCGATGATAAAGGCCGTAATGCCGTTGGAATCTAGCAAATCACCAGTACGCACAAGCACTACCGCTACTTCTCCGGAAATACCGTGAGTAATCCAGTTTTTCGTGCCATTGATGACATAATAATCGCCATCCTCGATAGCGGTGCATTTCATGCGCATCGCATCGCTACCGGTATTGGCCTCAGTCAAGCCCCAAGCCCCAATCCACTCGCCACTGGCCAGTTTAGGTAAGTATTTTTGCTTTTGCTCTTCGTTTCCAAATTCCAAAATGTGATTGGTGCAAAGACTGTTGTGCGCTGCTACACTCAAGCCAACGCTACCGCATACTTTAGATACTTCTTCAATTACTGAGATGTATTCATTATAGCCCAAGCCACTTCCACCATATTCTTGTGGAACCAATACGCCCATGAGGCCGAGTTCGCCCATTTTGCGGAATACATCGCGAGGAAATACTTGCGATTCATCCCATTCCATCACATAAGGACGGATTTCTTTTTCTGCAAAATCGCGCACCATTTGGGCGATCATGATCTGGTTTTCTGATTTTTCAAAGTTCATTGCTTTGTTGATCTTATGTATTTGTGGCAGAGTTTCTAATGAAACCCACCGGTTCGTTAATAGTTCACAAACGAAAAAACTTCTTCACTGTAAGGCTTTAACACCTCTCTTCCATTGAGAAAGCTCAACTCTGAAAGAAATGAAAAGCCGACTACGCGAGCTCCCGCCATTTCCACCAACTTTGCTGCAGCACAGGCTGTTCCTCCTGTAGCCAATACATCGTCGTGAATTAACACACGCTGTCCGGCTTGCAGAGCATCCTTATGCATTTCAACCGTAGATTCTCCATACTCCATGGCATAGCTCACCGCAAAGGAGGGACGGGGTAATTTCCCTTTTTTTCTTACCAAAATAAACGGAACTTCTAAGGCCATTGCCAATGGTAAACCGAAGAGAAAGCCCCGACTTTCCATGCCTAACACAGCGTCTATGTTTTGATGGCTATAATGTTGCCTATAGCTTTCTAAAATATCTCTACATAAATGGGGATCCTGGAAAATAGGAGTAATGTCTTTGTAAACGATGCCCGGTCTCGGAAAATCGGGTACATCGGCAATCGAACGTAATATGCGTTCTTGTATAGACATAAACGGTTGTTTGGTGGCGCGAAAGTAATACAATAACCATGATCAGGATTATTCAAAGGTTAAATACGGACACAAACGTTCTATTGTGGGGGATGAAATGGCAATGACCTTTTGAAAGTCTGTACAAGATCCAAACGGTCCATGTTTTGTGCGATAACTGGTAAGAATGCGCGCCTCTTTACCAGAAATGTAAGGATGGGCGTCGAGGGTGGAATCGTTGACGAAATTGATTCGCAATCGCTTGATCAAAGCGATATTTGCGCTTAATTGAGCCTTGATGGAAGCAAATAGTTCTGGGGGGAAATTATAAATCTCGGCTACCTGATCGACACTGATGTATCCTCCCAGTTTGTTTCGGTATTCGATGATTTTGCGAGCAAAATAGGCTCCAACTCCTTTTAATTGACGCAATGACACGGTGTCGGCTGTATTGAGTTCAATCACTCCAGTGAACACCGCTTTTTTGACATAGTTTCCTTGCTCCCAAGGTCTATAAGGCTCATTTTCATCCTGTTTCTGGTTTCTAGTTTCTGGTTTCTGGTTTCTAGTCTCTAGTTCCCGTTCTAGTTCCCGTTCTAGTTCCCGTTCCCGTTCTTGCTCTCCATCAATCACAAACGTTTCTACCTTCAACGGATGCTTCGGCACCACGAATGGCAATAACGCATTGACACTTCCAACGATGAGGACGAAAAAAAGCAGGACCATAATGCCATTTTTCTCTCGGGTATTAAATACCAATAAGTTTTTGAGTTTTGTCAGTTTCATAGGGCGAACATAACAGCACTATAGCGTTTTGTTTATTCGAATAATATGTCGGCTTATTCTGTTCCAACACATTAGGGATTTGTGAATATTCTGTGAATTACGTCTGCCGAATTCGATGCATCTTTGCACGGCTATGGCAGAAAATTTTATCGTTTCAGCGCGCAAGTACAGACCTGATTCATGGGATACCGTGGTCGGGCAGAAGCATATTACCTCTACGCTCCAAAACGCTATTGCCAATAACCAAATCGCTCAAGCGTATTTGTTTACAGGGCCTCGCGGTGTGGGTAAAACAACCTGTGCCCGTATTTTCTCCAAAGCGGTGAATGGCATGTTGAGTGAAGACATTCAAGATCTTCAATTCAATATTTTCGAACTCGATGCGGCTTCAAACAACTCGGTAGATGATATTCGATCGATCGTTGATTCCGTGCGCATCCCACCTCAAACGGGCAAGTACAAAGTATATATCATCGACGAGGTGCATATGCTTTCTCAAGCGGCATTTAATGCCTTCTTGAAAACTTTAGAAGAACCGCCAGCTCACGCTATTTTCATCTTGGCCACCACAGAAAAGCACAAGATTCTTCCAACCATTTTGTCGCGTTGTCAAATCTTTGATTTCAATCGCATCAAAGTAAAAGACATGACCGAGCATTTGGCCAATATTGCTTCGAAAGAAGGGGTACAGGCGGATGAGGATGCTTTACACGTGATCGCTCAAAAGGCCGATGGTGCCATGCGAGACGCACTTTCTATTTTCGACCAAGTGGTGGCTTTCTGCGGACGCACATTGACGTATCAAGGGGTTATTCAAAACCTCAATGTGCTCGATTATGAATATTATTTCCGACTCACAGATTTAATCATCAAGGAAGATATTCCTTCGGCGTTGATTTTATTTAATGAAGTATTGAATAAAGGCTTCGATGGACATCACTTCATCACCGGACTCGGCGCACATTTCCGCAACTTGCTTGTGTGCAAAGATCCGATTACACTTCAACTATTGGAAGTAACGGAGACAGTGGCCAACAAATACGCGGAACAAGCACAACAAGCCGATATCCGTTTATTGATCAAAGCCATGGAATTGGTGAATGAGTGCGATGCCCAGTATCGAACGTCCAAGCATCCGCGACTACTCGTCGAACTCACGCTTATGCAAGCCTGCAGCATTCTCTACAACCAAAGAGAAGGCGAAAAAAAAAATTGAAAATCAAACCGTTCAGAGCTGATGCTCCCACCACGGTTTCGACAGTAAATCCTCAAAGACAGCCGGTTTCAGCGCCTCCGCAACAAGTGGCCAATCCAACTATGGTGGTCAAATCCACAGTTGCCGCACCTGCAATTAAACCTTCGGCGGAAAACAGAGGCAAGATTTTCAGTTCTCCTGACTTTGTTTCCATCAAAGCGTTGGCCGGAGCCACAGCCCAGGAAGCAGCCAAAGTCGAAGAACAAAATGTCATCGATGCCGGACCGATTCGCGAGTTTACCATTGATGAATTCCGTGAAATTTGGTCACAATATGCGCACCATCAATTGGCGCACAACATGCAAGCACAGACGGCCTTCAAAGTAGCTACATTGGAAAAAGTGGGGGAACGTACTATTCGTGTAGCTTTTCCAAGCGAAACGGCCATCATGTTCTTTACTGATGTGCGCGTGGCATTCAGTGAGTTCTTGCGCAATGAACAATCGCTACCCGGTGTTGAATTCGAATTGGATACGTTGAAACACAACGAGATTCGATTGTCTACCAAATCAGACAAAGAGAAATTCGAAGCGATGCGCGAAAAGAATCCGGCATTGGAAGAGCTTCGCAAGAAATTTAACTTGCAAATCGATTTCTAAGACTGCGCAAATTTGATCAGCGCCTTCGCGAAATTATCCCAACTCAATTCATCCTTCAATACACGCATATTTTCCGCCCAATGGGCTTCATCAAAGGTGTAAAATTGCTGTATCGAATGAGCGATGGCTTTTGGATCAGGCGTTGGGACAATCAATCCGGTTTTTTCATGACCAATAATCTCTTTCAATCCGCCCACATCCGTGGCAATAATGGGCACACCAAAATGAAAGGCGATTGCAGAAATGCCGCTTTGTGTGGCTGATTTATATGGCAACACTACAGCGTCTGAAGCCCCGAAAAACAACGGAACTTCATGGTCACTGATGTAACGGGCATGCGCAAAAACATCTTGTTTATTGGGAAGCGCATCGATTTGTTTTTGATACGGTTCAAAAGAACCATACACTTCTCCAGCGATCACGAGTTGGTAGTCGCTCGGTAATTGACCAAAAGATTCGATGAGCAGATCCAGTCCTTTGTAGTCGCGAATAAATCCAAAAAAGAGAATTGTTTTTTTGGTAGGATGAATGCCCAATTTTTGTCGCGCCTCCGCCTTGGGCACAATGGCACCGAAGTGATCATAGAGCGGATGTTCTTTGAGCAAAACACGCGCATCGGGCTTGATGCTGAGTATATCGTTTTTTACCGATTCACTCATTGCCACGAAGAGGTCATTGCGATTCATGAAATAGCGCGCAAAGCTTTTGTCAAAAAACTTCTTCTCGTGAGGAATGGCATTGTCAATGACCGTGAGCACCTTCGTGCCTTTGCGGCGCACAACTCCTGCAGTATAGCCTAGGCTGGGCGCCATATAAGACATCCAGTATTTCATGATGAGCAAATCAGGCTGTTGGGCGGCGATCAGCTTGGCCGTTTTATGCCAACTGATTGGATTGATTGTATCTAAAGTGCGAATGGCTGGAATTTCATCTGCATTGTCTTCAGCAGTTACCAATTGGGTTTTGCCTGGAAACAAAAAATCTGGATACTGGCGCGAAAAAGTATAGGCGTTGACACAATGTTCCTTTTCCAATGCGCGATACAAACTAGCGTTGAATTGGGCAATGCCTCCGCGGTACGGATAGAAAGTAGACAAATAGGCTATGTTCATTGTGCCGCCAATTTAATGATCTCGGCGTAGACTTGATCCACGGTCATGTCTTTCATGCAATGACGCTCGCGTGCGCAACTATTGCCATAGTAGCAATCGCAGCCTGACTGAGGCTCAACGATCACCCCATTGCCATACAATTCAAATTCGTACTTATTGAAAATATTATTAAACAAGACCAATTTCTTTTGCAAACCAATGGCTATATGCATCATCATGCTAACTGCGGTAACCACAACGTCGCAGCGACTTACCAAAGCAATGAATTCATCCAAAGGAAAATGACCAGGATAAAAACAGCCTGTAGCTTGAACGTAATAACTGTTGACATCGTCTTCGTCCTTTCCTCCCAGAACGATGGGATAGTAGCCTGATTCTTGCAATTTTTTAATCAATGCAATCCAGTTTTCTTGTGGCCAAAGGCGTGTTTGCCAACGGATTCCGCATCCGGTGTTGAGACCGATGATTTTTTTACCCTCAGCTTCATGGCGAATATGATCCCATTTTTTCGCCAATTCCTCGTTGTAATTGAGCGTATACGGTTCTCCTTGAAAATCGAAATGACAGATTTCGAAAATTTCTTCGAGATAATTTTTCGTGTTTTCTTTAGAAATATTATCAAAAAGTCCTGTGACCAATTTGTGCTCTGCGGCTGGTGTGGCGGCATCTACATGATGATCGCGAAGAATAAAACCGAACTTTTGTTCGCTTTTTACTTCGGCCAAAAGTGCACAGGCTTCTACTTCTTTATCGAGGTTGATCGCAATGTCAAATGCCGTATTTTGGATTTTGTAGAATGAAAGAAAATCGGGGGTGAAAATTTCATCCACTAAGTTCTTCGGCAAAACCGCTGGACTCTGCGTCAACCAGGTGATGTGGCAACTGGGATATTCTTTGCGAAAACGATGCAGCAAAGGCGTTGTGCGAATCACATCACCGATGGCTCCCAACTTGATGATCAAAATGCGTTTGGTAATGGCGTCGTATTCTGTGCAACTAGAACAGACTTGATTGCGCAATTTGTTTGGTTTACAGGGGATTCCACCACGAAAGTGGCGGCAATCATAGTTTATCGAAGAGTATTCGCTCATGACGGCGAAAATAATTCGCTTATTTTGAACTTTTCAAACAAATACAAGTTTGATACGCAGAATTCTGTTTTATGAAGCATCAAGCACTCTTTATTTTTTTCTTGTTTTTTTCCATTTTATCCTCTGCCCAAACGGCTATAATCCGCGGAAAGGTTATTGATGGGGCCACGAATGAGGCGGTTCCATTTGCCGCAGTGGTGGTGCAAGGCACAACAACTGGAGCGAATACTGATTTAGATGGATTGTTTGAAATTAAAAACTTGTCGCCCGGTTTGTACAATCTTGAATGTATGGCCACGGGATTCAACAAGGCCGTTCGCTTCGAAGTGGAGGTGACCAACGACCGTCCCGCAAACATTGAGTTTCGATTGGATCCCATAATTATAGAGACCAAGGAAATTGAAATTGTGGCGTCTTCCATTTCTAACGTCGAAGAGTCTCCCGTGTCGGTGCGCACCATTGGTACCAATGAGATCAAGCGCAATCCGGGCGGTAATCGTGACATTTCGCGCGCCATTCGCTCTTTACCGGGTGTGGCCGCCATTCCATCTTTTCGAAACGATATTATTATTCGAGGTGGAGCGGCTAATGAGAATAGATTTTATATCGATGGTATAGAAATTCCGAATATCAATCACTTCGCTACGCAAGGGGCAAGCGGCGGTCCGGTAGGTTTGATCAATGTCGATCTCATCCAAGAAGTAGAATATTACTCCGGCGCTTTTCCGGCTGCACGCGGCAATGCGTTGAGTTCTGTATTGGAATTCGATTTTAAAGAAGCCCGTCGAGATAAATATGCGGCCAATTTTATTGTGGGTAGCAGTGATCTTGGTGTGACCGTGGAAGGCCCCACTGGAGAGCGTTCGGGCTTAGTGATGTCTGCACGACGTAGTTATTTGCAGGGACTTTTTTCAATACTCGGACTTCCTTTTCTCCCTACCTATAATGACTTAAACGCGAAGTGGGATGTGCAAGTCAATGAAAAAAACAGGTTGACCATTATTGCTTTAGGGGCTTATGATCAATTCGATCTCAATCTGAATTTGAAAACAGACAGTACTTCTGAAGATTTTATTTTGAATAAGTATCTTCTTGAAAATTTGGTAATCAATGAACAATGGAATTATACCGTCGGTGCCAAATGGGATCATTATACCGATTTAGGTAAATGGTCTTATATCATCAGTCGAAATGCATTGCAGAATAATGCATTCAAATACACCGACAATGACGAGTCTCTTCCAAAAACCTTCGATTATTCAAGCAGAGAAACTGAAAATAAAGCGCGAATTGAACACAAGCGCAATTTTGCGAATGGACTGAAATTAACCATGGGTGTAAGTGCAGAATGGGCGGAATACTTACTATCCAACGAGGCGTACGTTTTTAACTCGATATTGGACTCGACGTTTCGGGTGAGTCAAAAATCAGGGTTTGATATTCCGAAGTATGGTTTTTTCATACAAAGCAGCAAATCGTTTCTAGAAAATAAAATAGTGCTTAGTGCTGGTCTTCGTGGCGACGGAACGACCTACAACGATCGTATGGCCAATCCACTGAATCAGCTTTCTCCGCGACTTTCCGTCAAATATCGATTGAATAAAAAATGGAGTTTAAATGCCAATACAGGCGTTTATTATCAATTGCCTCAATATACCATTCTTGGTTATGAAGAAGAAGGCATTTTACAGAATAAACAAGCCAACTATATCCGAAACACCCAAGCAGTGATGGGTGTGCAATATGATTGGGATGAGCGAAACACCGTAATTACCGTTGAAGGTTTTTACAAAAACTATAACAACTATGCTGTTTCGAATAATAAAGGCGTTTCATTGGCTAATCTGGGTGCAGATTTCGGTGTAATTGGCAATGAACGCATTGATTTTATTGGATTGGGAAGAGCCTACGGTCTTGAAGTGTTGTATCAGCAACGTTTTTTTGAAGGGTTTTATGGAATTCTCGCATACACTTTTGTTCGAAGTGAGTTTACTGGTGCCAACAATGTTTGGGCGCCTTCAAGCTGGGATAGCCGCCATTTGGTGAGCTTAACAGGAGGCAAAAAATTCAAAAATAATTGGGAAGTTGGCGGAAGATTTCAATTCAGCGGCGGCTTACCTTACACTCCCGACAACGTGGCATCATCCATGCTGATCAGCAATTGGGATAAATTTGGTGTCGCGCAATCAGATTGGTCAAAGTTGAACTCTACTCGTATCGAAGCCTTCCATCAATTGGATATTCGTGTAGACAAAAAATGGTTTTTCGAAAAATGGTCATTGGATGTCTTCCTCGACATTCAGAATATTTATAACAAAGTAACTTTACTAAAACCAATATTGGATGTGAAGCGCGACAGTCAAGGTAATCCCATTGTCGATGCCAATGATCCAACGCGCTATGTGCCGAATTTCTTGGAAAACACAAATGGCACATTACTTCCGTCGATAGGCATTATCGTTGAGTTGTAATTAACTTTGCCGCATGCGGATCGATAAATATTTGTGGTGCATTCGGGTTTTTAAAACGCGCACATTGGCAGCAGCGAATTGCAAAGCGGAAAAAATCTGGGTCAACAATGAACTCATCAAAGCATCGCGCGAAGTGAAGATTGGTGACGTGATAAAAGTGCGCAAAGGTCCCATTCACTTTAGTTTTAAGGTGGTTGCTTTTCCCACAAGTAGAGTAGGAGCCAAGTTGGTATCGACCTACACTGCAGATGTGACAGAGGCTGCGGAGATTGAAAAAATGGAGCGGATCAAACTTCAGATGCAGATGGACCGTCCTCGCGGATTGGGTCGACCAACCAAAAAGGACCGCCGAGAATTGGATGATTTCTTCGAACTTGATCTAGATGATGAAGAATTTTGAGGTAATACAAATTCATCCGCATTTGGCGCGTCCACTGCGGCATAAGGTGCTGTGGCCGCATATTGCATTTGAAGAAGAATGCAATATTGATATTGACTTGCGTGAAGACGCGATTCATTTGGCCACAGTTGATGGAGAGCGTATTGTGAGTGTAGGTTCGCTTTTTCAAATGGATAGTCCAAAAATTGATTTCTCGAAACAATACCGCTTGCGCGCCATGGCTACCGATCCGGCATACCGTGGCCAGCATGCTGGAAAGGTTTTGGTTGAAAAAGCTTTTGACATATTGAGAGAAAAAGGCGTGGACGTGTTGTGGTGTGATGCTCGTGAGGTCGCTGTTGGATTTTATGAATCTCTCGGATTCGTCAAATTACCAGAGAAATACGATATCCCAAAGATCGGCCCCCATTATTTCATGTATAAAATTATCTCAGGTCAATGACCGCACAGAATTGAGTTTTCGGATGTTCGCGAAAACTAATCCCTCCTTTGTTCAGTGTTTTTGTCAATAGAATTTTGCGATGGCCAAGGTTAGGAACACCGTCATCAACTAGCAGTTGCATAGCAATGGAACGCCCGTCGGCCATAGAGTAGGAGATACATTCGGCTAAATAGGCACTGCCGCATTTTTTTCTTTCGTGACCTATTTTTCCATTGCTGTTTTGTTCGTTGGCTAAACAAATGGCATTGCGCTGCATCATGGCGTCGTATGCAATGGCAGGCAGTGCAGGAAGTGTTTTGAGTTTGTTTCGAAGAGAAGAAACGTTAGCTGTTGTCCACCCAATTGTGCGCTCGTCTGTGAGTTCAATGCGAACAAACTAGCACACTAGCATTCTCGAATTTCCCTTATCTTCGCGCTCTCAAACAATCTGCAATGCCAAAGATCAGCGACAAAGCACACGATATGCCGGCTTCACCTATTCGGAAGTTGGTGCCATTTTCAGAAGCTGCAAAAAAAGCGGGACGCACTGTTTATCATCTCAATATTGGTCAACCGGATATCGAGACTCCACAAGTAGTGATGGATCGTATTCGTGAAACCGAGATCAAAGTGATTGAATACAGCAATTCTGAAGGAATGGCTGCTTATCGCCAAGGTTTGGTAGGCTATTACAAAAGCAAAGACATCATGATCGAACCAACGGATCTCATGGTCACTACGGGTGGATCAGAGGCGTTAGTTTTTGCCTTCATGACGTGTTTGAATCCGGGCGATGAAATCATAATCCCAGAGCCATTTTATGCCAATTACAACGGATTTGCGGTGATGGCCGGTGTGAAAGTTGTGCCAGTTACGGCTAAAATTGACGATGGATTTGCATTGCCACCAATTTCAGATTTTGAGAGCAAGATCACCTCTAAAACAAAGGGTATCTTGATTTGTAATCCCGGCAATCCAACAGGATATCTCTATAGCCAAGCAGAATTGGAACAACTGCGTGATTTGGTATTGAAACACGACCTTTTCCTTTTTGCGGATGAAGTGTATCGCGAATTCATGTACGATGGGGCTATTCCTTATTCAGTGATGAATTTGGCCGGTCTCGAGCAACACGCCATCATGATTGATAGTATCAGTAAACGTTATAGCATGTGTGGCGCACGCATCGGTGCAATGATTACGCGCAATCAATTGGTCATGGCTGCTGCGCTCAAGTTTGCACAGGCGCGTTTGTCACCACCTACTTTCGGTCAATTGGCCGGTATTGCGGCTCTCGACACGCCTCAATCGTATTTTGATGGAGTAGTGGAGGAGTATGTTCATCGTCGCGATATTTTGGTAGATGGATTAAATGCCATTCCTGGCGTGAAGTGCCCAAAACCAAAAGGAGCGTTCTATTGTATCGCCCAACTGCCTATCGATGATGCGGATGTATTCTGTCAATGGATGTTGGAAAAATTCGAATATCAAAACCAAACAGTGATGATGGCGCCCGCTACTGGCTTCTATGCCACACCGGGTCTCGGAAAGAATGAAGTGCGTTTGGCCTATGTACTCAATACAGAATCGTTGAAGAATGCGCTGATTGTGCTGGCTGAGGCGTTGAAAGTGTATCCGGGCCGCGTCTAATTATTTCGCGTTTTTACTTTTATCGATCAAGCTTTTCTTGATCCTGCTGAGTGCTTCCGGCGTTATGCCCAAAAAGGAAGCGATGTGATGCTGTGCAATACGCAATTCGAGGTGAGGAAATTTCTTGATTAAATTCAAATAGCGTTCTTCTGCAGACTTACTCATATTGGCCACCATACGCTGTTGCATAGCTACCAAAGCATTTTGTGTGAGAATTCGAAATGAACGTTCCAGTTGAGGTACTGCGTGATATAATGTTTCCATATCATCACGTTGAAATAAGAATAACTCTGATTCCTCCAATGCCTCGATACTATAGTCTGCGGGCTGCCCGGTCACAAAACTCATGATGTCACCAGTCCACCAATCTTCAAAACTCAATTGAACCACATGTTCATGGCCTTTATCATCTGTGAAAAACATGCGCACACTGCCCGAATTGATATAGCCTTGATAGTCGGCTACCTCATTTGCACGAGCAATCATTTCCTTTTTCTTGAATCGTTTCACTTTGATTTTTTGCGTGATCAATTCAAAATCAGAATCGGAAATACTTACTCTGCTATCGAGATGTCGGCGAAGGTTTTCGAACATTAATTCACTACCATTTTCAGCGAAGATACATGAGTATCATCACTGATACGCACAAAGTGCATTCCCTGCGCCAAATCGGACACATTCAATTCAATATCGTCATTCGCGTTGCGACGCTCTACGAGAGATTGTTTTACCAATTGACCGGAGGCATTGTAAATACGCACATCGATCGTGGAGTCAAATCCGTTCGTTCGAAGACGAGTGCGTCCTGAAGTTGGATTCGGATAAAGAGAAAACGAAGCCGCTTGCGCATGCTGTTCTTCAACATTCACTAATGTTGTTTCAAAATAGAAATACTTCAATATTTCTTTTCCAAAATCCGTCTCGAAATTTTCGAAATCGATCCCTTGCACCTTATCCAAACGGCATTGACCAGTACCATCATCATTGGCAAAAAAGCTCAATCCATCGCCTTCAGTATC
>JBMOFW010000062.1:0-14389 GCA_049318685.1 Flavobacteriales bacterium | reverse complement strand
GAAGGCCGTGTTCATTGTGTATATCCATGGGGGTATTTTCGCCGGTGTGTAAACTGGCGGCGTAATCCATTGAAGACCGAAGCGCGACGTGGCCATTGGTAGAACTAAATTGCTCTGTTCGGGTCAATTTGCCTTGATTATTATAGGAGTATCGTTCTTCTGTCCAAAAATTACGAATCTCAACAGGGCATTTGCGTGCAATGAGTTTTCCTTTGGCATCAAATTCCAATTGCAATTCAACGGGCTCCCAGTTGTTGAACACATGGGCTACAGTTGAAGCAATCAATTTGCCTTGAGCATCGTAGCTAAAGGTTTGTTCATTCAATTTGCGCCCACCGGCAAAGTATTCGGTATAATGAATGATTCTGCCTAAATCGTCAAAACGCGCTTCGCTGATGGCCATGCTGTCTGTGATTTGATAGCCTTTATAGCGATATTCCACACAGACACGTGTTTTCACGCCTTGTTTCTGGTAATCTTTTGCAAAATCGAGGCTTTTAATAGATTGACCCTGAGCACTTGAGGATAGAACTAGGCCGAGAACAAATAGATAAAGTCGGATCATATGCATACGTTAGGTAAACTTTATACCGAACGAGCAATGAAATGTTACTTAAAAATGGTGGCTATTTTCTGTTCTCTGTAATCGAATATCGATTTCAATTTGTTAGCGACATAGATCGAATTCGCAATACGTCCTATTGGGCCGAAGGGAATGGCATAATGCACTATATCGGTCATTTCGATTCCTTCTTTGGTTTCTTCGAAATGATGTTGATGATGCCAGAATGCATAAGGACCGAAGCGCTGCTCATCAACAAAATAGCGATTGATTTCGCAATGAGTGATCTCTGTAGTCCAGCGCATAGGAATATTCAGGAAAGGACGAATTCGGTAATTGATAATGAGTCCGGGATACATTTTGACATTACGTAAATCCGTCAAAATCTCAAAACTCATGTCATCTGGGGTAATTTCATTGAGATTAAGAGGAGTGGAGAAGTAGTCCCAAACTTGCTCCATATGGCCTTTCAACAACGTTTTATTTTCTAGTCGGTACACTTTCATACCAACACAACAACCACATTACTTTTTTGTTGACGGCTTGCGTCGTTTTCGATAGGTATAATAATGCAATACAACTTCCAAGGCTTTTTGCATGGCCATATTAATCGGGTAGAATGTATTTAAACTCGGATCTATGGAGGCCATGCGACTGTAGTATTCGGTCATTACCGGCACTTTTTTACCTTCTTTGATATTGGCTAAAGCCAATTGGTAGTGTTCTTCGCGTTCGGTTTTTAGCAACTTGCAGGTCACCAATTCCGGACGGCCTTCTTTATCGCGTCGGGCACTAAATCCAAACAGTCTGCAAATCAATCCTCTATTCGGATATTCATTACACATGCCTCCAAAATTGGTCACAAAGGGGCGAAACACGTGGCAAAGGCTGTCTTGTTTTTGAAACAATTCCTCATACACACTTTCCGCACGACCTTCATCTAAGAGTTGCAGTGCAAGTGGCAGAAATTCTAGTGGAGTCGCCTCTATATCCGCTTTTTTACAACATTCTCCACAGCCACTGATACAGGCCAAACCACTGTCTTTTTGAAATGAGGCGATTTCTTTATCCAAACGGGCATAAACCTGTTTTACCGCGCGGACTTTTTCGGGTAGTGTTTTCATTATTTCTGAACCACAAATTTAGTGGTACTAATAGAATTGTCAGGATGTACAACTACAATTACATAGGTAGAAGAACTTAAATCACTGGTAGAAACCGAATAGGTATTCGGTGCTGTTGCACAATATGTGTTTGTCGACCATATTTTTTTACCATTGAGATCGAAAATGCGGATAATGCAGTTTCCGGGTTGCGCATTTTTCACCGTAAATTGGATTTCATTCGCGGAAATCAAGTTACTTCCTGAAAAAGTGATACTATTATCATCTTTGAATTTTGAAGCAATACCCAATGAAAGATCGATGCTGAATTCGCACACTTGTGGAATGTGGTCGCTCATATAATAGATAGAATTCAATACGTCAATTGGTACTGCATTGCCCGCAGCACAGGAAGTAATACTCGCATTGTAGCAAGTACCATTATTTCCTAACGAATAAAAACTATTCTCTACATATTGAATAGGAGAGGAGGCGTTGCTCAGAGATTCGGAATACAGTATAAAGTCGAATCGATCGTCAATTCCTCCTCCGGCACCATCGTTCGCAAATTGATTTACCCTAGTGCTTTGCGTTAAAATTTCTTTGTGTGCAAATTGCGAACCTGTCCAATTGCCATACGATGCAAAAGGATCGACCATGGCAATGCCACTGGTGGGATTGACTAAGAGTTGGTAAGCCTGTTCTGTGTTCGTGTAAAGATTGAAGTCGCCGCAAATGATGGCGGCGGCATTTTCTTCTAATGTGATATTGGAAAAATATTGAAATGCTTGAATCATTTCAGTTCTAGCGGCTTGATTATTAAAGCCGGTTGAGCTTTTTAGGTGTGTTACAAAAAAATGAATGAATACGGTATCTGCGCCATTTTGGAGGTCCGGGTTGTTGAGATACAATTTGTAGTGATTGATATCGCGTACTTCTGTAATGATTTGACTTTGCGATTTTAACGTAAGCATGTCCGTATCGTAGAGCAATCCTTGTTGCAATTTATATGGATTGCCCGGATCACTTTGCATGGCAACAAAAGGAGCATGCGTGAAATTACCATAGCCCAATGAGTTCATCATGGTGCTGATTTGCACCAAGCCCGCTTCATTTTGCAATTCTTGAATAGCGAGAACACGTGGCTGATAATAATTAATAATGTTGGCCAATGTGTCTACTCGACCCGCAATATTACCATCCGGAAAATTGAGCAAATTGTAGCTCATCATGCGCATTTGCGCTGTGGAGGGCACACTGACAATGAGCGCGAGTGCGATTAGGCGAAGTGTTTTAATCAAATGTTTCTTTTTTATAACGGGGGTGGAAAGATAAGATTTCTTCCTTCAATCTGTGTCGATCTAAATGCGTATATATTTCTGTTGTAGTGATACTTGCATGCCCCAGCATTTCTTGGACAGCGCGCAAATCTGCTCCGGCTTCGACAAGATGCGTTGCGAAGGAGTGACGAAAAGTATGAGGACTTATACTTTTTTTGATACCGCATGAAATAGCGAGATCACGAATGATATTGAAAACAGTCATTCGTGTTATTTTTTTTCCACGAAGGTTTAAAAAAATGAAGTCCTCTTGTCCCTTTTGAATGGGAAAATGTACACGATCTTGTTGAATGTAAATCTCTAATTGATCCAACGCTATGCTTCCAATCGGCACCAATCGCTCTTTGTTGCCTTTACCTATCACTCTTACAAAGCCTTCATTTTTATAGACCTCAGAGATTTTGAGTTCAACCAATTCTGAAACACGGAGGCCACAACTGTATAGTGTTTCAAGCAATGCGCGGTTGCGATGTCCTTCTTTTCTACTTAAATCAATAGCAGACAACATGATATCAATTTCCTCTACACTAAGCACGTCCGGAAGTTTTCTTCCTGTGCGCGGCGCTTCAATAAATTCCATTGGATCCACTTTAATTTCTTTTTCCAATACCAAATAATTGAAGAAAGATTTGAGTCCGGATAGGATCCGTGCCTGTGAAGTAGCGCTTAAGCCTAGTTCAGTTATGGTCTTGATAAATAAACGAATGTCGTTAGGTTCAACATGGGCGGGGGATTTGCCTAAAGGTTCGCAGAAGAATTTTAATTTAAGCACATCACGCTCATAGGCTTCAATGGAATTTGACGAAAGAGATTTCTCCAAACGCAAAAAATTACGGTAGCTTTTGATATATATGTCCCAAGTCATACTGCAAAGGAAATATAGTTTTCACACAATTCACATTTGACTGTTTGCAATTACAAAAAATCGACCCGAATGGTCGTTCGGAAGTTGTCATTTTTGGTATCAGGAAATTCATTTGATTAACCTGAATTTTAACCATGCTCAAATTATCACTTGTACTCATCAACTTTATTGGGCTCTTCTTCCTTCATTTCTTTTCATTGAACGAAGTGACGATCACCAATATGGCTCCTGCTTCATTGAACCCAGGAGAAAAAACTTTGGTGGAAGTTACCATCGACAAAGCAAGTATTCAGGGATTTGCCAAATTTGAAATTGTTTTTCCTGAAGGATTTATTGCTACACCGGCATCAACCAACGGTGCTTCATTCACTTTCAGTGATAAGCGTGCACGTTTTGTTTGGATGACTCTGCCAACAGAGCAGGTCGTAAAAGTTTCATATTATCTTGAATGTGATCCAAATTTCACGGGTAAATATGAGGTGAAAGGAACATTCTCCTATATCAACGACAACCAGCGTATTGACTTTAAAGTGCCTGCCGTTCAAATGATGGTTCAAAAATCAGATGCTGTTGCAGCAAATACGACCACAGAATCTAACGAAACAGACAATACGTCCAACACAACCTCTTCCGAGACTACAACTACTTCTAACCCGGAAACGACAACTTCACCGGAGAACTCAACCACGGCCTCTAACAGCGATGCAATGACCATCGAGCGTACCATCACGCAAATTGCACCAACCGAGTTTAAAGTAGATCTTTTGATAAAGAATAGCAATATCAAAGGATTTGCTAAAGTGTTTGAGACGGCACCTGAAACCATGAAAATTGAAAAAATTCAAGATGCAGGAGCTACTGTTACAGTAGATAAAAACACGGTGAAATTTGTTTGGTTTGAAATGCCCGTATCTCCTGCGATTGCGATTTCATATAAAATTAAAACGCTTGCGCCAGCAAATGAAGTGCCTGCTGTAAATGGAAAGCTTTCTTTTGTAGAGAACAACAATCCGCGTGAGGTGGCTATTATTCAAGGTGTAGCTACTGTTTCAGAACCGATGGCTACAAATACCATAAAGACAGAAACCACAACCACTTCTTCAAACAACAATACATCTTCGAATACCAATACAAATACAGATGTAGAAGAAACTGTGGAAGTAAAAAATCCGACTAGAAATACGGAAAAACCAACAGAAAAGCCGGTTGAAAATAATGTAGAAAAGTATTCAAAAGGTTCTGAAAGTGCAGTTACATCAACTCCTTCAGCGGAAACAGGAGTGACGTATAAAGTACAAATCTTAGCTGCACATCGCGTTGTTAATAAATCCTACTTCCAGTCTAAACATGGCTATGGAGAAGGTTTTAATATTGAAAACCACGAAGGATGGGTGAAATACACTACGGGCAAGTTTGATGAATATAAATCTGCCCGTGATGAAAGAGAACGATTGAAGGGAAGCTATAATACGTTACCTGGTCCATTCGTCACTGCTTATAACAATGGTGAACGCATCACCGTTCAGGAAGCTCTCCTGATTACGAAACAGCAGTGGTATAAATAGAATAAACGATCTACTATGTTGAGGGCAACGGCACTCGGGTAGTAATTTTGGTTAATTAATATAGAATTTGTTTAGGTAATTTAGTCTGAAAAAGCCCAGATAACGTTCTGGGCTTTTTCTTTGGAAATCAATCCATTGTGATTTTGTAGAAATTTCAATAAATTTGTGGTAATACTTGGTGGTTTAAGAAAGAATTGATATATTTGCCGCCCGTTTAGAAAAAATACAGCAATGAAAAAAGATATTCATCCGGAAAATTATCGCTTGGTAGTATTTAAAGATATGTCCAACGAATATATGTTCTTGAGCAAATCAACTACTAACAGCAAAGAAACCATCCAATGGGAAGATGGCAATGAGTATCCGTTGATTAAAATGGAGATCTCGCACACTTCACACCCATTCTTCACCGGTAAGGTGCAGTTGGTGGATACTGCCGGTCGTATCGACAAATTCAAAACGCGCTACGCGAAGTTTGCAAAGAAATAATCGGTATTCCGATCAAAAAGAAAGAGCCATTCGCAAGAATGGCTCTTTTTATTTTCTATCAATTAGCGACTACAATGTTTCGCTGCCCATCATTTCTAATCCATACCCAATCAATCCGGTGCGGCGCGTTGGATGATTAGTCAACAAAGTCATCTTGCGCACACCCAATTCGCGTAAAATTTGCGCACCAATGCCATAGTCGCGGCTATCCATCATAGGCTGTGGCGATGTTTTCGCTTCTTCCTGAATCATACGCAATTCTTTGATTTCAGTCGAAAGTGTCCGATCTTTTTGCAAATGATTCATATAGACAATGACGCCTTTTCCAACTTGGTTGATTTTGTCCATGGCTTTATTTAGCACATCTTCTTGTCCATAATCAAATGCTCCGAAAATATCAGCAATGAAATTACAGCTATGCACACGCACAGGCACAGTTTCATTTTCTGCCCAAGTGCCTTTCACCAATGCCATGTGTTCTTTCGACTCCAATGTCTGCTTAAACACCACCAATTCAAATTGGCCATAGCGCGTATTCAAAGTGGTACTTTCAACACGCTCTACCAAAGTCTCTTGCTCGAGACGATAAGCAATCAAATCTTTGATGGACACAATTTTCAAATCAAACTTGGTGGCGATTTCCATCAATTGGGGCAAACGTGCCATGGTGCCATCATCATTCATAATTTCAACCAATACACCTGCGGGTTCAAATCCGGCCAATCGCGCTAGGTCTACAGTGGCTTCAGTATGTCCGGTGCGGCGCAAAACACCTCCATTTTTCGCAATCAAAGGAAATATATGCCCAGGGCGACCCAAATCGGCTGGCTTGGTATCCGGATGAATCAAGGCTTGCACCGTTTTAGCGCGATCATGCGCACTGATGCCGGTAGTGCATCCATGTCCCAAAAGATCGACAGAAATGGTAAAAGCAGTTTTGTTGGGATCGGTATTGTGACTCACCATTAAATCGAGTTCGAGCTGTTCACATCGCTCTTCGGTCAGTGCGGCGCAAATCAAACCTCGTCCGTGTTTGCTCATAAAATTAATCACCTCTGGAGTCACATTGTGAGCCGCAGTTATGAAGTCTCCTTCATTTTCACGATCCTCGTCATCAACCACAATCACTACTTTTCCGGAACGAATGTCGTTTATAGCTTCCTCGATGGTATCGAGTTTTTCCTTTACCTGTGCAATCATGGCGCAAATTTACGCGAAGTCCTGTTTTTCTGTCTCATCTCTTGGTTTTCTTGGGTAAATTGCGCCCTCATTTCAAAAAGTGTCATGATCATTCAACAAACCCTTTCTCATGCTGTTCAAAACGCAGTGAATGCGCTTTTCGGAGCACAAATTGATGCCAATACAATTCAAATTCAGAAGACACGCAAGGAGTTTGAAGGAGATTTGACAGTGGTGGTATTTCCTTTTGTGAAAATGGCTGGAAAAGGACCGGAGCAAACTGGACAACTCATTGGTCAACACATTGTGGATAACACTCCAGAAGTAAACGCGTTCAATGTGGTGAAGGGCTTTTTGAATTTATCCATTGCGCAAAATTATTGGGAAGGATTTTTTAAAGAGACATTCACACAACCCAATTTTGGTTTCAAACCAGCTAATAGCGCTTCGCATATCATGGTTGAATATGCATCGCCCAATACCAATAAGCCGCTTCACTTGGGTCACCTTCGCAATATTTTTCTGGGATATTCAGTCAGTGAAATTTTAAAAGCCAATGGCCACAAAGTGACGAAAGTGCAGATCATCAATGATCGTGGCATCCACATTTGCAAGAGCATGGTAGCTTGGAAGCTCTTGGGTGATGGTGAAACACCGGCTAGTTCTGGATTGAAAGGCGATAAGCTGGTAGGGAAGTATTATGTTGAATTTGACAAAGCATATAAAGCTCAACAAAAAGAATTGATAGAAGCAGGCGCTTCAGAAGAGGATGCGGCTCAAAAAGCACCCATCATGATGGAGGCACAAGAAATGCTCCGTCAATGGGAAGCGAAAAATGAGGAAGTATACAACTTATGGCGCACCATGAATGGTTGGGTATACGAAGGATTCAACGTGACCTATAATACGATGGGTGTTGATTTTGACAAGTTGTATTACGAAAGTGATACCTATTTGCTCGGTCGTGATGAAGTAATCAAAGGTTTGGAGCAAGGCATTTTCTTTAAAAAAGAAGATGGATCAATTTGGGTTGATTTGACTGACGAAGGCTTGGATCAGAAAGCGCTTTTGAGAAAGGATGGTACAGCCATGTATATCACCCAAGACATCGGAACGGCCATCTTGCGTTTTAGAGAGTTCAATGATATTGCTTACCAAATCTATACTGTAGGTAATGAACAAGAATACCACTTCAAAGTATTATTCAAAATATTGAAGAAGCTTGGTTTTGATCAAGCAGAGAAGTGTTATCACTTGAGTTATGGCATGGTAGAGCTTCCGGAAGGGAAGATGAAGAGTCGTGAAGGAACTGTGGTGGACGCCGATGATATCATGGCAGAGATGAAGCTCGAAGCAGAAACGGTTGCCGCCGAGCAAGGAAAACTTGACGGATTGAATGATGCAGAGAAGCAGGAGGTATACCACAAGATTGGAATGGCTGCTTTGAAATACTTTTT
This sequence comes from Flavobacteriales bacterium, assembly GCA_049318685.1. Taxonomy (GTDB): domain Bacteria; phylum Bacteroidota; class Bacteroidia; order Flavobacteriales_D; family Sanyastnellaceae; genus JAIXWP01. The sequence goes on along the minus strand of JBMOFW010000062.1, from coordinate 5,829 downwards.
GCTCAAAGTGGACCCGGTAAAAAATATGCTCTTCAATCCACAAGAAAGTATTGATTTTACAGGAAATACAGGGCCATTTATTCAGTATAGCTATGTGCGTACTCGGGCAATAATGAGAAAATACCTAGAGGCCGGAGGCAATATCTCAGCGTCTTGGGGTGCGGTGAATATGGTATCCAAGGAAATCGAATTGATCAAGCGTTTGCATGATTTCCCCGAAGTATTGCAAGAGGCGGCTGCGGGATACAACCCTGGTGCTATAGCCAATTACACCTTCGATTTAGTTAAGGAATTCAGCAGCTATTACAACGATACACCCATACTTCGTGAAGAAAATGCCGATGTCAAACAATTCCGTGTGGCGTTGATTTCGAAAATTGGAGATGTGGTCAAAGATGCCATGAATCTTCTCGGAATTGAGATGGTAGAGCGTATGTAAGTTTCTCTAAATCAGAATCTAAAGTGATCGTGTTGATATTGATGACAAAATTCTGACAAAAAAAATTATTTAGACCGAATTTACATAAGATATTTGTGCCATGAGTTTCAGCGTCCTGATAGCCGATAGCAACCATTTGATTCGTTCCGGATTGAATAGCATATTACGTCAATATCCGGATTTTCAGTTGTTGGGAGAAGCATCTTCGGAAGAGCAGTTGTTGGATATGTTGGCTAGTTTTAGTCCGGATGTGATTCTCATTGATTTTGCGGCCAAAGGATTTAGTATAGATGTTATGGGAAAAGCCCTTCGCATCAATAGTAAATTGAAGTTTGTGGCCATTACTGGAGAGCAATCCGGAATCACCATTGTCAATGCATTACGCGCCGGCATTACCTCTTATATCAAAAAAGATTGTGATATTCATGAGATCGTGGATAGTATTCGCGAAACTGCCAGCGGTGGAAAGTTCTTTTGTGGTCAAATCTTGGATACCATTCGCCGCGAGGCCATTGAAGTAAACGATTTGGAAATTGCAGAATTTAATTGTGAGCCGGTGGTGATCTCTGAACGCGAATTGGAAATCATCAAGCACATTGCCGAGGGGTATACGAACAATGAAATTGCGGAGAAACTCTTTTTATCGCCCCATACTGTAAATACCCATCGCAAGAATATCATGCAAAAATTAGGGGTAAATAACACTGCCGCTATTGTGATGTATGCCGTAAAATCTCAATTAGTGAGTCCTAATAAGTTTCTATTCAGTGCGGTAAATTCACATTAGTCTTTTTTATCAATTAACCGATTCATAATAACCTTTGAGAAAACGAAAAGGTTACATTTGCTGAGCAAAGTGAAACTTTCGAGATGTTTCCGAGCTATAAGGATTATCAATCATCAAACAAACCTGCTTAATGATAGCAACACTTCCTACGATTGAAATCCGTAAGGTTGAGCAAAGCCGCGTGTCGCAAGTAGAATGGGACAACTTGGGCTTTGGAAAAGTGTTTTCTGACCACATGTGTGTGGTAGAATACAAGGACGGAAAATGGGGAGCTCCTGTGATCCAGCCTTACGGACCAATGCATTTTTCACCGGCCATCAGCGCGCTGCACTATGGTCAGGCACTTTTTGAAGGATTGAAAGCCTTCAAAAATGAACAAAATGAAGTCTTTGTTTTTCGCCCTGATAAAAATGCCCATCGCCTTAATGTGAGTGCACGCCGCTTATGTATGCCGGAATTTCCGGAAGATTTATTTGTGGAGTGCATCAACCAATTGGTGAATCTTGATCAAGAATGGATTCCCACAAAAGAAGGGGAATCATTGTACATTCGACCGCATATGTTTGCTGTGGACGAGTACGTAGGCGTTCGCCCAAGTGAAAACTACTTATTCGTGATCTTTACTTGTCCGGTCGGGAAATATTATACGGGTGAAATTAAGGTGAAAATAGAACCTTTGTTTACACGAGCAGCGAAAGGCGGAACAGGTCATGCGAAAGCTGCCGGCAATTATGCTGCGTCGCTTTGGCCAACCAAATTGGCCCAAGAAGCTGGTTACAACCAGATTTTATGGACGGATGGACAAAGTCACGAATATTTCGAAGAAAGTGGTACCATGAACGTCATTTTCAAATCAAGTAACAAGGTATTCACCCCGATGGTTTCTGATTCAATCTTAGATGGAGTAACACGCGACAGCGTGTTAGCCCTGGCCAAAGATTGGGGAATGGAAGTTGAAGAACGTAAAGTGAGTGTGAAAGAGGTGATGGAATTGCTTCAAAAAGGTCAATTGGATGAAGCATTCGGAGCGGGCACTGCGGCAACGATTGCGCCTATTCGGGTGATCAATTACGAAGGCAACGATTATCAATTGCGTCCTTTCGCGGAATGGGAATTTGCCCCTAAAGTCGCTGAATACATGGATCGACTCAAACGAGGTATGGAAACAGATACGCACAAATGGAATTATAAAATCGGCTAATTCCCGATTTTACTTCTGATATTGAAACAACTGGGCGGGCTTATGAAGCACGCCCTTTTGCTTTTCATCCAAGGCTTTCAATGCTTCATTTTTCAATGCATTCTTGCGGAAATTGCGCTTATCCATTTTTTTATCCAGAATGATTTCGTGCAAACGCTGCAGTTGTGAAAGCGTAAATTTCTCGGGCAACAATTCAAAACCAATGTTGTTGGTCACCAATTCATGACGCAGCATTGCCAAGGCTTCATCGATAATGTCATTGTGGTCGAAGGCGAGATCCGGAATTTTATAGACATCGATCCATTGGGCTTTTCCCGCGAATGAGGCAGCCTTCGGATTAAATTCATCCATTTTTACCAATGAATAGTAGCCAATAGTCAATACTCGACGCTCCGGATGATTTCGGAAACTACGCAACCACTCTTGGTCTTTTAATCCGCGCACACGCTCAGGATTACCGAATGCTTTGAATTGCTTGAGATAGATTCCTTCCAAACTCGTAAGTTCTAACAGAACTCTTCGGGCGGCTTCATCCAGACTTTCATCATCTTGAACCAAATCTCCTGGGATGGCTTTTTGAAGTTTGATGTGAGCTCCGCCAGCCGGTTGTTTTTGCTCGATGACCAAGATTTTCAATTTTTGATCATCAAATCCAAATACAACACAATCGACAGATACATCCATTGGCGTTGTTTCATTCTTCACGTTTTGGTCCATAATGGTAGATTGGTCACTTTCGATGTCAAATATAAGAATTCACATCATTTTGTTGACTTAGTGTAAAAAACACACTAAGTTCGCAAAGAGATTTCGATTAATCTTGCAACAAACCACATTTTATGACAGCTCATTCTATTAAACGCATTGGTGTATTGACCAGTGGAGGAGATGCTCCGGGAATGAATGCGGCCCTACGTGCCGTAGTTCGTACCTGTGTTTTTCACAATATCGAATGCGAAGGTATTTTTCAAGGATATCAAGGTATGATTGAAGGCGATTTTAAACGTTTGAATGAACGTTCTGTGGCCAAAATCTTGGGTCGAGGTGGTACGATCTTGAAAAGTTCGCGTAGCAAGGATTTTATGACTCCTGAAGGCCGCAAAAAGGCATTTGAGAATTTGAAGAAAAATAATGTGGACGCCTTAATCACTATTGGTGGTAATGGTACGTTTACAGGAGCCCATATTTTTTATCAAGAATATGGAATACCGGTGTTGGGCATTCCAGGATCTATCGACAATGATATTTATGGTTCAGACCACTGCATTGGATTTGATACCGCTACAAATACTGTAGTGGACGCTGTGGATAAAATCAGAGATACGGCAACTAGCCACAATCGACTTTTCTTTGTCGAAGTGATGGGCCGAAACAGTGGATTTATCGCTTTGAAAGCAGGAATCGCGACAGGCGCTATCGCCATTATTTTGCCGGAAGATGAAATGAGTGTAGAAGAGCTGGTGGAAACCTTGCGCAGCACTGAGGAGAGCGGCAAATCATCGAGTATAGTTATTGTTGCTGAAGGCTCGAAAAGTGGCGGGGCCTATGAAATTGCCAAAAAAGTGACTGAAAAGTATGTTGAATACGACACACGTGTTTCCGTGTTAGGCCACCTTCAGAGAGGGGGTGCACCTAGTTGTTATGACCGCGTTTTGGCCAGCCGAATGGGCGTGGCTGCGGTGGAAGGGCTTCTTCAAGCCAGAAAGGACGTGATGATTGGTATCGTTAATGATCGCGAAACCTACACATCATTGGAAGAAGCAATTACTCGGAGAAATATTCCAAATCGCGATGAACTCCGTATCGCGCGAATCCTCTCAATTTAATCTTTAAAACAAGTATGAAAAAAGTTGCTATCAACGGGTTCGGACGCATCGGAAGAATGTGTTTTAGAAGCCTTATTCAAAATGAAAATGTAGAAATTGTGGCCATCAACGATTTGACAGATGTTCCGACATTGGCACATTTGCTTAAATATGATTCGGTGCACGGTCGTTTCGCTGTGAAAATTGAAGCTGGTGAGGGCGTATTGACTGTCAATGGCCGCGCTGTGAAGGTTTTTGCAAAAAAGGATCCGACTGAATTGCCTTGGGGCGAACTCGGAGTGGATGTCGTGATTGAGTCAACTGGAATCTTTACCGACAAAGAAACGGCATCGAAGCATTTGACTGCAGGAGCGAAGAAAGTGGTGATCAGTGCACCTGCCACCGGCGGTGTGAAAACCATTGTACTCGGTGTGAATGATGCCGACTTGACCGATGAGGACACCATTGTATCGAATGCTTCATGCACCACAAACTGTCTCGCTCCAATGGCGAAAGTTCTTCACGACAAATTCGGTATTGAAAAAGGGTATATCACAACGGTACACGCCTATACAGCGGACCAACGCCTTCAAGACGCTCCACACAAGGATTTGCGTCGTGCCCGCGCTGCAGCGTTGAGTATGGTGCCTACCTCAACAGGTGCCGCCAAAGCGGTAGGCGAGGTATTGCCGATGTTAAAAGGTAAATTGGATGGTGTAGCTGTACGCGTCCCAACACCGGATGGATCATTGACCGACCTCGTGGCGATCTTATCTCGCGATGTGACCAAAGAAGAAATCAACGCAGCGATGAAAGAAGCTAGCGAAACATACATGAAAGGTATTTTGGAATATTGCACGGATCCTATTGTTTCTATTGATATTGTAGGCAATTTGCATTCATGCATTTTTGATTCTAAACTAACCTCAACGAATGGAAATCTGGTGAAAGTAATGGGATGGTATGATAATGAAGCCGGATATTCGCAGCGCGTTTGTGACCTTGTAGCCAAACTCTAGTGTATTACTACTAATTCGAGATAAATGAAAATTTTGATAGCCGACAGCGGTTCCACTAAATGCGATTGGGCCCTGATTGACGAAAAAGGAACTCGTCTGGGAGATTATAAATCCATGGGTTTAAACCCATATTTCCATGATGGAGATACCATAGAACAAGCATTGAAAGACAGCAAAGAACTATACGCTGTTGCCAAAGAAGTAGATCATGTATATTTCTACGGCGCAGGGAGTTCTACCGAAGAAATGTGTACGATAATGTACAATGGCCTTCGTCGCGTGTTTACCAATGCTGAAATTTTGGTGGATCATGACTTGGTCGGCTCGGCCATGAGCACTTATGATGGTCGTCCATGCATTTCATGTATTCTCGGAACAGGTAGTAATTCTTGCTATTTTGACGGAAAAGAAGTTTATGAAGAAATACCTTCACTGGCCTACATCCTGGGGGATGAAGCCAGTGGAAGTTATTTCGGTAAAATTCTTCTTCAAGAATATTTCTATAAGAAATTGCCATTGGATTTAAAGAGCGCATTTGAGGAAAAGTATGCTCCTACCAAAGATGAAATTATTTCGCG
>JBMOFW010000061.1:0-14528 GCA_049318685.1 Flavobacteriales bacterium | reverse complement strand
TTTTCACACCAATCTTATCCATGATGCCAGCGCGAATGCCTTCGACTGTGCGTGGACTCAAAAACACTTCGTCACCAATTTCTTGTGCGGTTTTTCCTTCGCAAATCAAGCGAAGTACCTGAATGTCGCGTTCGTTGAGGTTAACCGGAGATTTGAATTTGGGTTGTACATAATCTTTGTCCATGATCTTTTTCAGCATCACGGCGCTCACCAAATCGTTGAAGTAATAATTATTCTCGGTGACTATGTGCAACGCTTTTGTGATTTCTTCCGGACTGGCATTTTTGAGCAAATACCCATTGGCTCCCGATTCCATCATATGCAAAATGAATTGCTCTTCTTCAAACATGGAGAGGATGAGAATTTTGATTTCCGGAAATTTGCGCTTGAGGACCTTGGCTGTCTCGAAACCATCCATTACGGGCATCTTCAGGTCGAGTAGTACTACATCAATATGGTTAGTTGCAAGCTTTTCGATGAGCTCTTGACCATGTGAAGCCTCGAACACAAAGTTGAGGGTTTCATCGTCAGAGAGAATCAGTTTAAGGCCTTTCCTGAAGACTTCATGGTCGTCAGCAATGGCATATTTTATTGTGGCCATTTCTAAATCAACTAGTTGGGATACGTAATGTTATTCTAAAACGATCGGATTCAACGCGCTCAAAGAAAACAGATGATTTGATAATTTGCAACCTATTGTCAATGTTTTTTAAACCAATTCCGTTTTTAGAACCCACGAGATGGGTGTAATCGTCTTGGACAAGCCCGTCCCCGTTGTGTTCTAGGATGAGGACATAGGGATTGCCCGGCTCGACGCGAAACCACATATTCGGTGCTTTTGCGTATTTCAGCAGATTATTGACCAGTTCTTGAATTACTCGATAAATGTGTAACTCCGTATACGTGTCGAGAGTTGGAGGATCTGGATCGATCTCCGCCGCGATCTTCAGCGCACCTGATTTGGTAATGGTGTTAAAATAGTGATTGAGTGCGGGCATCAACCCCAATTTGGAGATCAATCCGGGTTGGAGTTTATGGCTTATCGCGCGCACTTTGTCAACGCTTTCATCGACCAATTGAATGGAGGTGGCCGAAATTTCTGATTCACCAAGTTTTTTGGCCATCAAACTAATATAGAGTCGAGCAGAAGCAAGGGTGGCACCTACATCATCGTGGAGTTCTCCGGCAATGCGCTCACGTTCGGCTTCCTCACTGCGGATGGAAGCCATGGTGAGTTCTTTTTGCTTTTCTTCTTCCAACCGACGCAATTCTTCCGCATGGCGCTGTCGGCGATTTTGATACATCACCGCAAGAAAGACCACCCCCAAGCTCGAAGCAATGACGGTGATACTGGCAATGGTGATGGCGATATAAAAATTCATATTAATTAATCATGTCTTTTTGGTACACGCCGATACCGATGAAAAGATAACGCAATCCACTTACAATACCATACCCTACGATCCACAAATTCGCCATCACTTTATATTCTTCGCGCAGTCCCGAATCGATAAATAAAAAGATTATTGTCGATCCTGCTCCAAACATAAAGAAGGCACTGTTGATCCAGAAAAAAGAGGACTTCAATGGATTGCTCACTTCTGGAGAGGACATCATTTCATAATACCCCAAAAGGCCCATAAACATAAGGATAAGAGAAGTCAGTGCGAAGGGCCAAAAATAGTAAAGGTAGGGGTCAAAAATGGACACAAGATAAACTGACCATGTAATTGAAATTATAAAGGCGATCGTGTAAACATTCTTGAATCTTGAATTTCGCCTAATTAAATATGAATAGTATGTTCCAGATTCGAAAATAGTGTACAAGCCAGTAATAACAGTCCAGATTAAGAACACTATCTCATGCTCAAGTACATCTTTGTATAGTAACCCAACAAATTCTGCAGCAAATCCGACAGAGATATAAAGAAAAAAAGGATTATCCTTTTTTTTTCTCAGAAGAATGAGTAAGAATATTGGAATTCCAAATGTAAATATATCTCTGAATTCCATTAAGGCAGAAATCGAGTGCGATCCATATTAATTACCAATTTTCCTCTGCACATAGCGCTATATACAAGTGTGTCTCCTTGGGCATCCGACGCTTTGGAAATATTCAACGTGTCAATATTAAACCAGCGGATCAAGCCAAGGAGCGCATCAATGGAAACACGCGTTCCTTGCTGTGGTTCGGTCCATTTTACTACAGAGAAGGTAATATCTGCATTGGTTTTTGTCGCTGGAATCGCAAACTCGAAACACTCGGTATCTGGGTCATATGACGTCGGGTCGAGGTCAATCACTCGAATCGAAAGGGGAGCCGGATTCACCGGCAATTGGAAATAGGCACTGATCATATCTTCAGATGTCTTGTCATCAATGCCATGGGCCGCTACTACAGCGAGGTTTCTGAAATCATTGGTGTAACCTTCATTCAATAGATTTTGAAAGAATTGTCCGTCTAAGGGTTGCATAGTTTTTATTAGATTAAAGTAGTGATGCCTCGAAAATAGAGATTTATTCTCGAAATATGCAAGTGGTGCTTAAAAAATGCGTATGAATACGGTTTGGGCTACACAAAATTTATTTATGCAATCTGAAGAATTCTATTCATTCACCGATTCGTTGGCCGATTTCACCGATTCCTGATCAAGTTCATTCCATGGTGCAATTAGTTTCGCTTCATGAATTGCATCCAAACACACCAACTAACGCACCGCTTTGCTTCAGGAGAAGTAGCGGTGAATGCACTGGAACTCCAAGTGCCTGAAGGGGCGGTTTACGGATTCCTCGGACCAAACGGCGCCGGAAAGACCACTACACTGCGATTGATATTGGGGCTCCTTCGCAAACAAGAAGGCGACATTGCGATTTTCGGTGAATCGCTCCAATCGCATCGCGAATCAATTCTCAAACAAATTGGTTCATTGATCGAAAGCCCTTCGATCTATGCGCATCTCTCAGCGAAGGAAAATCTGCGGGTGTTTCAATTGCTCTACGATTGTCCCAAAAGCCGCATCGATGCAGTCTTGCATCAAGTGGGTCTTGCCAACACAGGATCAAAAAAAGTAGGCAAGTTTTCTTTGGGCATGAAACAACGCTTGTCCTTGGCCATCGCACTCTTGCATCAACCGAAGTTGTTGATTCTCGACGAACCGTCGAATGGTCTCGATCCCAACGGCATGATTGAGATGCGTGAAATGATCAAGCACCTCAATCAACAAGAGGGCATTTCCATTCTGGTGTCGAGTCATATTTTGGCCGAAGTGGAAAAGATGGTGACGCACCTCGGGGTCATTCATCAAGGCAGTCTGCGTTTTCAAGGTACGGCCGCTGAATTGCAAGCGCTGCGCCATCAGGCTGGAGTGCGTTTTGAGGTGTCTAACACCGATACGCTCAAGGCACACTGGCACGAACCAGATGTCTTGTTCACTTCATCAAATAGTTTTGAAATTAAAAATGCGGCACCGCATCGCATAGCGGAGATCAACCGAATGATCACTCGGTCGGACGTGGATGTCTATGCCATCGTTCCTCTTAAACAAGATCTAGAATCCATTTTCCTTCACTTAATCCATGAATAATATGAAAACCTTCTTGCACAGTTTTCGAAGCGAATGGCTCAAAACGCGCCATACCGCGGCTTCTTGGCTCGTCATCATCGGTGGTTTTTTTATGCCGGTGATCTTCACCTTGATTCAAATCATCAAACCAAATAGCTTTTCCACCTTAGTATTTGGTGCTGAATTTTGGAATGTGATCCTCGTACGAGCATGGGAATTCACTAGTATTCTGTTGATGCCGTTTGGGGTCATCCTCGCCACGAGCTTAATTGCTCAAATCGAATTTAAAAACAATGCATGGAAACAAGTTTGCACGACTCCCCAATCGATGACCACTATTTTTTCAGCAAAATTGATGGTTATTGTAATGATGCTTGCACAGTTTTTTGTGTATTTCAATCTGGGCTTATGGCTGAGTCCATACGTGGCGGCCTTCTTCAATCATTCGCTGCCATTGCCAGATACCATTTTACCACCGATGAAGTACGCAGCAGATGCATGGGCTTTTTTCATCACCTATTTGCCCATTGTGGCGCTGCAGTATTTGGTGAGCTTACGTTTTGGCAATTTCTTGATCTCCATCGGTACCGGATTAGGCCTCGTAATCATGTCGATTTTTTTGTTTAAATGGGAATACGGATATACCGTGCCTTACACCTACAATCTCTATCATTTTTTGATCATGTCAGGCCAGGGCGCGGGACCGAAAGATGTCAATATTTATGCGCTGTCGTTTATTTTCTTTTTCGCATTGAGCAGTATCGCCTTAATTAGTTTTATATTTAAAAAACAAAGAGGGTAGTCATGAAAACTTGGGTGAAAATTGCATTGAATGTGGGGTATTGGTTGACCTATTTTCTTTTGTTGTTGGTTTTCTTTTTATTGACGTTTTCCATCAACGCACAGATCAATGAGACCACAGACAAGCATGTCCTCTTGATGGGCTGGTTGCGCGGTGTCACCTTGTTTGCCGTGATTCCGGGCGTTATCGGATTCTATGGAGGATACGGATTCCTATTTCCCCGCTTCTTGGTGCGTCGCAGGTTGGGCCGGTTTTTTCTCGGACTGTCGCTACTCATGATAAGTGGTGCAGTGGCCACGCTACTTTTGGTGCATCTCATCTACAATGGATGGTCAATTAGTGCTTTCAGCGCAGACACCGTGATCTCCCAATTGATGTTACTCAATTTCATCATCATGATCAATGCGGTGATTGGCATTGTGATGCGTGGCTTTATCACCTCGTATGATGATATTTTGGTGAAAGAAGAATTGACCAGAAAGAACACCGAGGTGGAAATGGAATTGGTGCGGGCACAACTCAATCCGCATTTTCTTTTCAATACCATCAACAACATTGATGTGATGATCGCGCAAGATCCAGAACGCGCTTCTGACTACCTGTGCAAGCTTTCTGAAATCATGCGTTATATGCTCTACGAAAGCAAAGACGAACGCGTGAGTGCAACGGTGGAGTGTGATTACATCGAGCGTTATGTGGAACTCCAACGCATCCGCACGCATATTCCCGATTTTGTGGAATTGCGCATTGTGGGGGATTCTAGGCGACATTCCTTGGCACCCATGACTTTGATTCCGTATATTGAAAATGCCTTTAAATATGCCGAGCACGCCAAGGTGTCGAAGGCCGTGGTCATTCAATTGCAGTTTGAGAATGATCGCATCGTATTCGATTGCATCAATCATATCGCCACCGGGCAACGCGCTTCTGCGGGAGGATTGGGCAATGCGTTGGTGGAAAAACGTTTGCAATTGATTTATGGAGCCAAGCACCAATTGTCGATCAACGCTACAAGTGAATCGTATCATGTTCATTTAGAAATTAACCAATGACCAAATTGCGTTGCATCATATTGGAAGACGAACCGCTGGCTGCTGCACGCTTGCGGGAGTTTGTATTGAAACGCCCGGATCTAGCTTTAATCGGCATGTTTGTCGATGGCACTGAAGCGCTGACGTTTATTTCAGAAAATGAAATCGATGTGGCGTTTCTCGACATCAATGTGGGAGGGATGAGTGGTATCGATCTTTTGGAAAAAAGAAGAAGTGAATTTCGTGTCATCATCACCACCGCATATCAGGAATATGCCGTAAAGGGTTATGAATTGGAAGTGGATGATTATTTACTCAAGCCTTTTCATTATGCGCGGTTCTCGCTGGCGGTAGATCGCGTAATCGAACGTTTACAGCAGCAGGTGAAGTCATCGATTTTGGTGAAATGTGAGAATAGGGTAGAGCGGGTGATAATTGACGATGTGCTCTTTATCGAGGGCATGGATGATTATAGAAGAATTCACACGCGTTCGCGCCGCATCATGACGCCCACTACATTTCGCGAATTGGAGGAAGCTCTGGTGGGCACGTCGGTCATTCGTGTGCATCGTTCACACATGGTCAACATGAATCGGATGCAGTCTTTTGATGGCAATCAAATTCGCATTGGAGAAATGGTGTTTGCCGTTTCCGAGTCGTATAAAGAAGCGGTGAATTTGTTTTTGGGAAAAAACTAGCTTAATGCGCCGTTGATGAAGTTGACCAACGGCAAGGCTGTTTCATATGCTTTTAGCATTTTTTTCAATCCTGCTTTCGTGTACACTTCATCATCACTGATGTTGATGTAGGTAAAAAATCCTTTCATCTTTACATATTCAGCAGCCGGATCCGACTCATCAAATCCTTTCGGTACGCGCGTGAGCACTTCAGGCGCTTGCACTCCGTCCGGATAAATTTTGAGTAATGATTTGCTTTCTGCGATTTTCTTCCACGCATCAAAGTTGTATTGAATTTCCTTGCGGATATCGAGCAAATCGGGCGACATCGGCATATAGACACCCCCGCCGATGAACGAATCGCCTGGTTGTACTTGTAAAAAATAGCCCGCGAGGTTGCTCTTCTTTCCACCTTGATTGATGATCGAGAAGAAGTTTGTTTTGTAAGGCGTTTTGTCTTTAGAGAAGCGGATATCGCGATTGATGCGGGAGATGCATTTTTTCGCATCCAGTCCGGCAGCTTGTACCCCCGGGTCAAATGCGCCGATCCCTTGAATCACGTCCGTGGTCAATTGGAGAAACTCCTCTTTGGCCGCCTCATAGCGCGCGCGATTGGCATCAAACCAATCTTTGTTGTTGTTCTTCTTGAGATCTTTTAAAAAGCGAAAGGTTTCCATGCGACGTTCGGGGTTCAGAGTTCAGGGTTCGGAGTTCAGCGTTCAGGGTTCGGTGTTGCCTTTTGCCTGCTGCTTGCAGCCTGCAGCTTGTAGCCTGAAGCTTGCAGCCTGCCGCTAGCAGCCAAACTGGTTCAGGTGGTGATCGAGGTGTTTATAGCACATCACATTCCATTCTTTCGCGGTGAGTGGGCCGAAGGAATTGGATTCGCGGCCTTCGAAGTAGACTTCGCCGAGGCGTTGAGTTTGAGTGATGTGTGTGATAAGTTTTTGTTTTTCCACTTCGAATTGGCGTTGATCCACAATTTTGAAAGCCGGCGCGGTGGGGCTATTGTGTTTGTATGGTTTATCGCCAACCACGATAGGTTTTACCATGAGTTTGAGGAAAAAGCGTTTCAATCCTTTTGCGGGCGGATATTTATCGGTGTAGATCATATCATAGGTCACATTGCAGTGTGCGAGCATTTGCGCCACGTTCATGGTTCCCCAAAGCGGTTTTGATTCGGGCGTCAATTTATTCACCCGGTCCACCATTTCCCCCGCATAATTAAGTTGAAACAAATTTTTCATGCGTCAAAGGTAAAGCGGAAGGATGAAGTTTGAAGGCTGAAGGTTGAGGTGTGAATTCATTTTTTTAGTGTTGGACTAATAGACATTAGCCCTGAAGGGGCGGAATATTTCGTGGCGTGCCAATGCGTTAGAGTTAGATGGTTAGAGAATTAGATTGTTAGATAGTTAGATCTTTAGATCAAGAGAATCGAAAAGGATTCTTCAATATTCTAATTCTCTAGTATTTTATATTTCTAAATTTCTAGTTTTCTATCTCTAGCACACTAGCCCCCCCCCGACACCCGTAGTCTCGCCGCAGGCGAGACGTCCCGTAGCGAGCGCAGCGAGCGTCCCGTAACGATGCCCCGAAGGGGCGAGTGTCCTGTAGCGAGCGCAGCGAGCGTCCTGTTAGGAGCGGTGTTTGCGCGGTTTGTAAACCCCGGGCGATTCCACAAATTCAGAGGGCTTTTCTACCGTCGGAAGAAGTTCCGACAACTGACAACTCAACGCTGAGGCAATCTTCACCAAGGTGAGCAATTGTGGATTTGATCGGCCGTTTTCTATGACACTCAGATTCGGTACCTCCATGCCAATCTTGTAGGCGAGATCGGCTTGCGTCAACTCCATCTTTCGACGTTGTAATGCAATCGATTTCCCTAGAGCAATAAGGTATTCCTGATCGGTCGAAACCACACTCAAAAGAATCGGTTTCGCATCAGGAAGATATTATGTAATTACATAAAAAAGAACAAAAACGATGATGAAGGCTGTCGTTTATGACGCACTAACAGCGCGCAAAGTCACTAAGCATCGAAAGCCCAATGATGGGGACGAACTGGTATAGGTGGCTTCACTCGTGTTGTATACGGCATCGGCACAGCTGCGCCAACTGCCGCCCATGGCCGTGCCACGTTCCTGAATCATCTCTTCGATATTGCCATTCATGTTATATAAACCGAATGCATTGGGGCTGTAGCTATTTGAAGGGGCAGTCATCGTAGCATTGTCAGGGTCTATTATGGTCCATCTCGTCGTGTCATTTTCATGCTGAAGTCCATTGTAATTGCATAACCCTATTCCTCGCGAATCGCGTATATGCGGACCACCCCATGCATAATTGGGTTGCTGGAAGGTGCCATTCGCCGCGCGAATCCATTCTGCCTTTGAGGGCAAACGCACATCATAAGCATAGCCGGTTTTGGCGGTGGAGGCGTTCAACTTCGATTCCATCCATGCTGCGTAGGCGATAGCTCCATCATAACTCACATTGCAAACTGGGTAATTGGCATAGGCAGGATGGGTATGATAATACTGTACGAAGGGTTCATTATACGGGTTCAACGTGCGCCAGCCAATGCTGTCGATTTGATAGCGATTGAATTCGTCCATTTTGCCTTGTGCCTTCAGGTCGCTCAAAAAGGCATTGTACTCGCCATTGGTCACTTCATTTTTCATCATGAAAAAAGCAGTAGTGGTTTGCTTTTGACCACCCATCTCCACTTCGCCCACAGGCACAAATCCAAATTGATCGCGGTAGGCTTTGGGCAAGGACTTGTTTTCTTTTTTTCCAAAAAGTGTAAATGAAAAAAGCAGAATAGCACTAATGATGAGAAGATGATTCTGTTTCATGTTTCCTTGGTTTTGGTTCGCGGGCTTCAACGAAGATAAAGGGATTTTATTTTGAATAAAAAAACCGACTAAACAGTCGGTTTTTTTAGTTCTATTTTTTCTCGAATTAATCTTCCATCGAAAATCCTTCCATGAATTTAGTGGTGAAATCACCTTCACGGAATTTCGCATTCTTCATCAATTTTTGATGGAATGGAATAGTTGTTTTGATGCCTTCAATGATGTATTCATCCAACGCCCGCTCCATTTTGGTAATGGCTTCTTCGCGGGTTTGCGCAACAACGATCAATTTTGAAATCATCGAATCGTAATGCGGTGGAATCACATACCCCGCATACGCGTGGGTGTCCAAGCGCACACCGTGTCCGCCCGGTGAGTGATAAGAAGTAATCTTACCGGGTGATGGTGCAAAGTTTTTATACGGATCTTCTGCGTTGATACGGCATTGAATGGCGTGCAATTTCGGATAGTAGTTGCGACCAGAAATTGGATCGCCAGCAGCCAATTTGATTTGTTCTTTCACCAAATCGTAGTTGATCACCTCTTCGGTGATGGTGTGCTCTACTTGAATACGGGTATTCATTTCCATGAAGTAGAAATCGCGGTTTTTGTCGACCAAGAATTCTACTGTACCAACACCTTCGTATTTCACGGCTTCCGCTGCTTTGATGGCGGCTTGCCCCATTTTTTCACGAAGCTCATCGGTCATGAATGGAGAAGGGGTTTCTTCTACCAATTTTTGGTGACGGCGCTGGATCGAACAGTCGCGCTCAGAGAGGTGACATGCTTTTCCGTATTGGTCGCCGGCAATTTGAATCTCGATGTGGCGTGGCTCCTCAATAAATTTCTCCATGTACATGCCATCGTTTCCGAAAGCAGCACCGGCTTTGCGACGGGTTTTATCCCATGCTTCGGTGAGGTCTTCGTCGTTGTGGCATACACGCATACCCTTACCACCGCCGCCGGCTGTGGCTTTGAGCATGATGGGGTACTTGATTTGATGGGCAATCGAAATGGCATCTTCTAAGCTTGCCAAAAGGCCGTCGCTACCTGGAATGGTAGGTACACCGGCGTCTTTCATGGTTTGCTTGGCAGAAGCTTTATCGCCCATGGCTTCAATCATCTCTGGCGAAGCACCGATGAATTTGATGCCATTGTCTTTACAAATCTTGGAGAATGTAGCATTCTCAGAAAGAAATCCGTAGCCGGGGTGGATAGCATCGGCATTGGTGATCTCGGCCGCAGCAATGATGTTGGGTATCTTCAAATAAGAATCCTTGCTAGGGGGAGGTCCGATACAAATTGCTTCATCGGCAAAACGCACGTGGAGACTATCGCGGTCGGCAGTAGAATATACTGCAACAGTAGCAATACCCATCTCTTTGCACGTGCGGATCACTCGAAGAGCAATCTCGCCGCGATTGGCGATCAATATTTTTTTAAACATAAGATCGGTTTTTGGTGATAAGAGTTGAGTGGCGGATTAAGCCGGCTCAACCAAGAACAAAGGCTGATCGTATTCTACCGGTGTACTGTCGTTCACCAATACTTTAACGATTTTACCGGAAACTTCCGATTCAATTTCGTTGAACAGTTTCATGGCCTCAATGACGCACACTTTGTCACCTGCTTTAATTGAAGTGCCCACCTCAACAAACGCGGGTTTATCCGGGCTTGATGAACGATAGAAAGTACCGATCATTGGACTCTTGATTTCAATAAGGTTTCCTTTGCTTTCGACAGCCGGTGCAGCTGGTGCAGCTGGTTCTGCTGGAGCAGCAGTGAGAGCTGGAGCAGCAACAGGCGCCGGTGCGGCAATCTGCTGTACTTGTGGAACAGCTACTTGAATCACTTCTGAACGCTTGCTTGCAGGCTCATGCGTCTTGATAGTAATTTTAAAGTCCTTTTGTTCGATTTCTACTTCGCTCACTCCGCTTTTCGATACAAACTTGATAAGGTCCTGAATCTGTGTGATATTCATCTTCCTAATTGATTAGGGTTATTTACGTTGTAAGGTTGATACGTTGAGCACTATGCTCGTTTCAATGCAATAATAATTGGTTTTGGTGGATCGAAGTTACGAAAACCGATTTTTCAAACCTTCAAACCACCGAACTTTTAAACTTTTAGTACGCCCACTTCACATATACCGCGCCCCACGTGAATCCGCCACCAAACGCTGCGAGTACCAGGTTGTCGCCTTTTTTGAGTTGTTTTTCCCAATCCCAGAGGCAGAGCGGAATAGTTCCGGAGGTAGTATTGCCGTATTTCTGAATGTTGATCATGACTTTGTCGTTGCCAACACCCATGCGGCGCGCTGTAGCATCAATAATGCGCAAATTGGCTTGGTGTGGTACCAAATAGGCCACATCATCAGCAGTCAAATGATTGCGCTCCATAATTTCTACACTCACATCGGCCATGCCCACCACGGCTGCCTTAAATACAGGCTGTCCGTCTTGGAATACATAATGCTCTTTGTTGTCTACCGTCTCGTGTGATGCGGGCTTCACGCTTCCTCCAGCCTTTTGATGGAGGTAGTGACGACCATTTCCGTCTGATTTCAATACAGAATCCATAATGCCCACGTCCTCAGTGGTTGGCTCGAGCAATATCGCTCCGGCACCATCCCCAAAGATCACGCAGGTAGAACGGTCAGTATAATCAATGATAGACGACATTTTGTCGGCACCTACAATCACTACTTTCTTGTATTTGCCGGTCTCAATAAACTGAGATCCGGTTACGAGAGCGAAAATAAAGCCCGAACAGGCGGCTCCAATATCATATCCAAAGGCATTTTTTGCCCCGATTTTATCACAAATAATATTGGCTGTGGCCGGAAACACGTGGTCCGGTGTAACGGTGGCACAGATCAATAGGTCGATTTCCATTGGATCTATTCCGCGCTTGGCGCACAATCCCTTCACGGCTTCTACGGCCATGTCGCTGGTTCCTAGGCCTTCACCCTTCAAAATGTGTCGGGTCTCAATGCCTGTTCTTGAACGAATCCACTCATCTGTGGTGTCGACCATCTTTTCCAGGTCGGCATTGGTCAGCAAATCAGGCGGTACATAGCCTTGAACTGCTGTAATGGCGGCTTTTAATGAGCTCATTACTAATTTCCTTTAGGTTGTCTCTTTGTTAAGAGGGCGCTAATGTAAGTATATCAAACCAATCGTTGTGTCGTTTGTGTCATAAATACACTATGGAAACCAATGAAATGTCCCTTTTGTCACTGATTTAAGCCCGATTCTGCCCTAATTTTGCCCAAAAGTTAATACGCAATGAATTCTGCAACAAAGACAGGGATCAACATCGAACCTGCACTCCTCAAATTGGGGTTGAAAAAAGTGAATGAAGGAACCAGCACCGGTAAAAACTTCTTCGGAAATGGACCAGTGATCGACTCGTATACCCCCGTTACCGGCGAACTTATCGCGTCGGTTTCGACGACGACCCAAGAAGACTATGAAAAAGTAATGGCTACTGCTCAGGAAGCATTCTTGACTTGGCGCAAAATGCCGGCTCCAAAGCGCGGTGAAATTGTACGCCAATACGGCGATCGTCTCCGTGTCTACAAACAGGAGCTCGGTATGCTCGTGAGCTATGAAATGGGAAAGAGCCTCCAAGAAGGTTTGGGTGAAGTACAAGAAATGATTGATATCTGTGACTTTGCAGTGGGATTGAGCCGTCAATTGTACGGTTTGACCATGCACAGCGAACGCCCTGGACACCGCATGTATGAGCAATATCATCCCCTCGGTATCGTGGGTGTGATCTCGGCATTCAACTTCCCGGTGGCGGTTTGGAGCTGGAATAGCGCTCTCGCTTGGGTTTGTGGTGATGTATGTGTATGGAAAGCTTCTGAAAAAGCGCCACTTTGCGCCATCGCTTGCCAAAATATTTGGAATGAAGTAGCAGAAGCCAACGATTTGCCAGAAGGAATCAGCGCCATCGTTACTGGCGATTATAAAGTAGGCGAATACATGACCCGTGATGGCCGTATGCCGTTGATCAGTGCTACCGGTAGCACCCGTATGGGGCGCATCGTTGGTGCGGCTGTGGCTGAACGCTTCGGACGTAGCTTGCTCGAGTTGGGTGGAAACAATGCCATCATCCTTACTGCCAATGCGGATATGAAAATCGCTATTCCGGCGATTGTCTTCGGCGCTGTGGGTACTGCCGGTCAACGTTGTACTACCACCCGTCGTCTGATTATTCATGAAAGCATTTATAATGAATTGCGTGATAAATTGGTGAGTGCGTATGCACAAATTCGCATCGGTAATCCATTGGATCAAAACAACCACGTGGGACCACTTATCGATAAAGCCGCTGTAGAGATGTACCAAAAGTCGATCGCGGATGCGATTGCTCAAGGTGGCAAAGTGATCGTAGAGGGCGGTGTACTCGAAGGCGAAGGCTTTGAATCAGGATGCTATGTAAAACCATGCATCATTGAAGTGACCGGTTCTCATTTGCCAGTAGTGCAACACGAAACGTTTGCGCCGATTTTGTATATCATGAAATACAACACCATCGAAGAAGCGGTGGCCATGCAGAATGGCGTAGTGCAAGGGCTTAGCTCTTCAATAATGACCCTCAATATGCGTGAGGCAGAATACTTCCTTTCTTGCGAAGGTTCTGACTGCGGTATTGCTAATGTCAACATCGGCACCAGCGGCGCTGAGATTGGTGGAGCATTTGGTGGTGAAAAAGAAACCGGCGGCGGTCGCGAAAGCGGCAGCGATAGCTGGAAAGTCTATATGCGCCGTCAAACCAATACGATCAACTACAGCAACAACCTTCCGTTGGCGCAAGGAATCAAATTTGACTTCTAATTAGATTTATCCCATATTTGTCGAAGAGGCTACCTTTGGTGGCCTCTTCGTCTTTTATGGGACGACCTTAATTCAACCTGTTTTTTTTTGTGAAATACTTACTAGCAACCTTTACTGCTTTGATTTTTTTTGCTTGTTCTTCACCTAACGAGCCTACTAAAGAAATCAAACCTACACCGGGATCCTGGACCTTGTCTTTTGATATCAGCGATTCAACACGCCATGTGATCATTCCTGCGCAAATGGAAATCGACTCTGCTTTGGTGTTGACTCTTGTAAATGGAGAAGAAAAAATCGTATTGAAAAATTCAAGTCGCACAGGTGATACCATCGTTACCCGAATCGAACCGTATTTATCGGCATTGCATTATGTGATCAATCGCGCCGACTCGATGACCGGTTATTGGGTGGATGAGTCGCGCGACAATTATAAAATTCCGTTCACCGCCAAGCCGACCACAGGTTCATTGAATGAAACGAAGATGTGGGCGTCAAAAACATTTGATGTCACTTTTTCGCCTGATTGTGAAGATTGCTCTTACAAAGCGGTAGGTGTTTTCGGTGCGAATGCAAACAAACTCACCGGAACGTTTTTAACTGAGTCGGGCGATTACCGCTACTTGCAAGGTCGAGTAGATGGTGGAAATACGCGTAGTGATTTTCATTTGTCATGTTTTGATGGCGCGCATCTGTTTTATTTCACCGGCACCATTGTGAATGATAGTATTCAAAACGGCATGTTTTATAGTGGCAAACACC
>JBMOFW010000060.1:0-14530 GCA_049318685.1 Flavobacteriales bacterium | reverse complement strand
GGAAAATACTTACCGTACCGCTGATCTCATTGCTCAGCACCAATAGGTCGCGTTCGTTAGGACTATTTTCTTTTGAAATAAAAGTAAGGCCTTCTGGACCCTGATCGAGAGAAGCGGGATCGCTATCCGATGCAGTCCAGTTGCGGTTATTGAAATACTCAATAAATTCCGGTGCTTGTGGATTGGTTACATCATAAACCATAATACCACCGATGCGTTCCAAGCAAACGAATGCATAATTTCTTCCTGCAATGACTCCTGTTGCAACGCCTTCAGGCTCTGGACCTTTATCATCACTGCGTGAATCAAAAGAAGTATTGTCGTCGTTATTGCTATTAAAATGAGTAGGGTCCAATTGGGCCGTGATCTGTTCAAACTGATCACCACTATCATAAACCAATTCCGCATTTTCATTCCAAATCGAGAATGAGCGTGCACCGTAAGAATAAATCTGATCAACGTCGCCATCGCCATCGCTATCTCCGGTTGCTCTAGTACTCATCAATCTGCCGAGGTTCGCATTTTGTTTTAATGTAGTTCCGTTTGGATAGGCAGTCGGGTCCAAAGTCAACGTCGAAACACGAGCTTCCTCATTAAATCCACCATAAGCGCGCGCATCCCCTTCATTCGCAGAAACAAAATAGGTTTCACCATTTACAGAAAAAGAGGCTACGGCATCAGGCATGTACATTCCTTTTACAGGCCAGTTTTGAATATTAATTCCACCATCCTGATTGCTGGCATCAATGCCATTGCCTGGCAAGCTGTAATCTTTAAATCCAAGTCCGACAACATCTGTAATCACCAATGTTTCAAGATCGATAATGGCCATTGCGTTGTTTTCTTGCAACGACACTTGAGCAAAAGAGCCATCAGCAGAAGAGGAGATATATTCAGGCTCCATATCTTGTGTCAATGTAGAAAGTCCAAATTGACCAGTAACACGTACGCTCGGATCTACAAAGGAAATCTTCACATCATCAAATCCGGCCAAATCATTCGCCTCATCACATTTCACCCAAAGTTTCACAGATACATCGAGCAATGTCGGATCTAATTCGAATACATATTCTCCCCAACCTTGCGTAACAGGAGGAAGCGCAACAAAATTTTCCAAATCGTGTGCACCTTCGGTTCCGTTCACTATAGTAAATCCAATGGAGTCGGTGCTCTCGAAATTCTCATAGAAATAGCGAATACTCACACTTGCACGTGGACGACCGGCAATGGAGGTCGTTTCAAACTCAAGACTATGCCATCCGCTGTGTTCAGCATTATTCAATCCCTGAACACCCCAGAATGTATCACTATGCAACGCAGTATGTCCTCCCAATGAAGTTACTTCACCCCATGAATAAGCGCCGCCAAGCGCGTAAGGAGTGGGATTGGCAGTAAACATCCAATTGTCGAAATACTGCATTTCGAAACTATTCCGAATAAATTCGAATTGATCGAAATACAATTGATGCACTTGTGCTTGGGTAACAGTTTCCACGCCACCAGTCAAATCAACAATAGTGATAGAACCCTCGGGATCAAAAGAATAATCATCCGAAGGCTGTCCTTCATTTGCCGTGTATAGTTTGGTGTGATCAGGACTAATTCCAATCATATCTGGTAAAGCGCCTGCTTCCAAACTAGCGATGATTGTACCATCAATATCTGTGATAAGAATAGTTCCGGCGTCTTGTTGTACAAACGCTTCAACAGCAATGGCGACGTAATTATCAAATGTAACGACACTATTAGCACCCGCTCCGTAGGAAGAAATATCGATCGAGAACAAATATTCGGGGGCCAGAGGATTGGCCACATCGAGTACATCGATTTCATCTGTCGAACCATTAACGACATACAAGCGCTTAGCGCCTGGATTGAAAGAAGAAATCTCCGCCGCGCCAGAAGCAAATCCACCAGCAAGATGCGTAGTACTGAGATGTTGTAACGAAATAGGTTGATTTTGGGCAATGCCAGAAAGCGTTCCAAAAAGAGCAAAAATGCCGAGTAAAAATCGGTTCATAGTAAGGCGGTTAATTACCGCAAAGAAGCCCCGCTAAGATTAACTCATTTCTTGCTCAATATTATGCAATATTAACCAAGACGTTATCCGTGTGTTTTATTTGTTACTTCAGAGGTAAGGCTGCGAACCATCACCAAGGTGTAGGCGATATAGATGACAAACATCCCCAAGGCAAGTACGACTTTATTTTCCTTATCAAAATACACCGCCACGCCCACCAATCCTGCGGTAAATAGCAATTTGATCGTTACTGAAGCCATGAATGCGGTAACGAATCGGCGTGGGCTTTTTTGGTTTTCTTTGAGAATATATCGGTAGAGCAACAATGACAGTCCGCCGATAAGAACTATAGCGATATAGAGTAACACCGGAACAGTTTTGACTAAACTCAATCCATACGCGGCAGACAATAAAACTAGTGTGGCTGCGATGAACCACAAATAAAAAGATTTTGAAATCATTTCTTCATTAGATCTTTAATGGCCATGTACATGGCAACAATTACGCTCACGAGTGAGAGTGTCAAGGTAAATCCTTTGCCCCCTCCCGAGAACTTTTCATCGAGTTTCATACCACCCCATACGCCTAGAGCAATGGTGATGCCCATCTGCGTAGCCATACCGGAGTAGCGCATGAATGCGTTAGACTGCGGCCGCTTCGGTTTCGGCGACTCTGTTTCCATCTTTTTTAAACTCTTTCACTTTTGCTCCCATATTGCATGCGCCGGTGAAAGAAGCGCCAGGTTCGATGCTAAGTTTATCCGTGAAAATATCCCCTTCCACTTTTGCGCTCCCTTTGAGTGAAAGCAATTGTTGAACGTTCACCTTGCCTTTCACAAAACCTTCGATCTCACCGTTTTGGCAGGTGATGGTGCCTTCAATGCGGCCCGTAGGCCCGATCACCAAGCGACCTTTCGTATTGAGGTTTCCTACAAATACGCCATCAATTCGAATGTTGCTTTCGCAGCGAATTTCACCTTCAATTGAGGTGCCTTCTACAATGCGGTTGATAGCCATATCCGGCGCTGATTCTGGTGTTCTTGCCATAGTCTTGTTACTTTTTGCAAACATGATTAGTAATTTTCTTGGTAATATTGAATGTATTCATCCAAGTTCTTTCCTTTGAATAATGCAATATAATTCGTTTTCGAAATCAAGAAGTGAGTATAAGGCCCACTATTGAGGTTTTTCAATTTTTCTTGATCTGCTAAAAATACATTCATGTATTCTTCTGCCAGTTGGGCACCCATGAATGGTTTTACCAAGATGATGTGATTATTTTTATCCAGGAGATTATTGGTCACCTTGTATCCGGATGAAGCAAACATCTGTAAATTAAAATCGGTAATTGCCGCGCGAACGCTTGTCAAATCAGTGCCTTGCACAGGCAACACGACTGCAAAATAATGCTCAGCTGTTTCATCAAATTTGAATGGACTTGGTTTAGGCGCATCCGGATTTCCTTCAGGATTCTGAGTTGTATTTTCACCTTCTTTCTTGCCTTCCTCTACTTTCACTTCAGGAGTTGATTCTTGCAAAAGCCCTTTCAGTATTTCTGATG
Source organism: Flavobacteriales bacterium (assembly GCA_049318685.1). GTDB lineage: Bacteria > Bacteroidota > Bacteroidia > Flavobacteriales_D > Sanyastnellaceae > JAIXWP01. Next base: position 10,950 of record JBMOFW010000060.1, on the reverse strand, counting down.
CACGATCGGCTTCTTCTGTACTCGGACACTCTGACTTGATCTTTTGTAATTCTTGAATGAAATTATCTCGAATTCCATAGGCCGCATCGTTATAACCAATGCAGATGGCCCGCATTATCTTGTATTTGCAAATCAAATGATTATTGGGTTGTTCGACCAATACTTTATTGCAAGCACCCAGTGCCTCGGTGTAGTTTCCACTGACATAGATTCGATAAACGGCCTCGTAGGCCTCAGCCTCTTGCTTATCTGTTACATCTTTTTCATCCAAATACGAGGGATTATCTACGAGTTTGGCCCATTCGCTGCCCGGATATCTAGTTTTGATTTCATCGCCCCAATATTTGGAGGAGCAAGTGATGCACATTCCGTTCGCTTTGTATCCGGCCAATTGTTCTTTGTAAAGCCATGTTCGATATAACTGATAATATCCCATGGTGTGATAATCGCTTTCATCCAAGTTTACCACCAATTGTTCCCACGTATCCAGTGCATTGTCGATATCATCCAGGTTTTCTTTATAGATCACACCCGCTTTGTAATACGCTTCGGCCAAAGAATTCGATTGTTGCTTCATTCTTTTTTCATCTCCACATGGCAAGGTCGCGCGTAATTCCTCTATGGTAGGAACTTTATACTTGTCTTCAGCGACTGTTCCGTCTTCGGTTGGTGCCTGTGTAATATCCGATTCATCCGGTGAGGCAAAGTCCATAGCCAAACGCGAACTCAACCTCCAATTATCTTTAAGTGGACGTTCGCCCCAATACTCTTCAAAAGCGGATTTCGCTTTGTCGCGCGTGGCTGGATTGTATGCCCAGAACGAACCGGTAATACCAGGTGCCGCGTTGGTTTGTGCTTTGGCCAACGCTTCTGCATCCTTGCGTTTTTGCTCCTCTACTTTCGCCTCCGCATCACGCAAAGCTTTATTCAAGGCCTTTTCAAGCTCTTGCTCTGACATGTTGCAAAGGCTCACCATACTGTCATTGAGCTCAATGATATTGATATATTTTACCAATTCATTCAAGCTTTCAGCGCGTGATTTGATTTCGCGATAGCGCGGATGTTTTTCGTTGATGTTGGTAAATGTGCTATCGTAGCTGGCCTGCGCCTGAACATATTGCCGTTGATCAAAATAAAGGTCGGCCAATTTCAAAAACGTTTTCGCTTTTTGCTTTTTATTATCGACATTGACTTCAAGTGATTGTTCGAAGTAATAGATCGCCATGTCGCGGTGCTGTTCTTCCAATTCGATGTCACCCAGAGCGAAATAAATTTGATCGCGATACGATTCATTTTTTTCGTCCTTCAGCATTTTCATCAATTCTTTCTTGATCTGATCCGAATTACCGCCACGGCGCGAGAAAGAAAGGGCTTTATTAATTTTCGCATAAAATTCCAATTCGTAGGGAGGACGTGACTTAAGAACGGCTTCGTAGTGAGTCAATGCATCACTGCTTCGATTGAGTTGCTGATACATTTGAGCCAACACAAAGTGCGGGCGAGCGCGATCTTTTTTCTTTTTTATGAAAGAAATAGCTTTCTCCATTTCTTTCACAGCATCCTCCAATTTATCGGAGCGCATGAGATTGTCAGCGAGAGCCATGTAATAATCGGCCTTCAATTCATCTTTATTATCTGCTTCCGGTTCGAATCGATTGAGGGCCTGTGTGGCTTTCGAATACTCTCCCATTTCGGTATAGGTCCTTGCGAGCCAAGTGGCCGAAGCCAATTGAGTGTTGGAGTCTTGGTATTTGCCATTCACGAATTTGAAAACTTGTTCGGCCTTCAGGAAATTGCGCTTGTAGAAGAAGGCGCGTCCCATCGCCATATAATTTTCATCAATCCATTTGTTGTATTCTGGGCGCTTCCGATCTTTGTTTGCTTCCTTTTTAATCGTGTGGCGATTGATCACTTTTTCGGTTTTTTCAATCGCCCGCTCCATCTCGGCAAATGCATCTTTGGCTGTTTCTTCCGTTCCGATGATGAATACCGGAAGAATACTGTCGTAATCTGGTTTGAAAGCGGAGGTTAGCTTACCAACCCCTTTTTTGATACTCTCTTCTGCATTGAAATGGCCATTGAAATGCGCTGTCGTATTATGGTAAATACGGTACGCTACTCCATCCTTGTTGGTGGAGCATGACCACAAGATCAACGCCGTTAAAAACAGAAAAAAAGGATATATAAAGAATTTTGATTTCACTCGAAAAAAATGGTTTTGGGCTCGCGCAAAACGGTTAAGTTGCAAAAATATTTGATTTTTCACGGGAAATGCGAAAATAATTGAGTCAAGCCAATAGTTCTGTTTTCTTTGCAGAAGGAAACGAAAAAGAGATCGATGGCCGAAAAACCGGTAAATAAGCGCAAACTCCTCATTAAAAAGCTCAAAAGTCGCTTCAGACTTCAAATTCTGAATGAAAAGACATTTGAGGAGATGGTGAGTTACTCGCTCACACCTATGAACGTAATCATTATGTTTGGTGGTTTACTGTTGGTTTTCGGCACTTTGATCTATTTATTGGTGGCTTTTACCCCGTTAAAAGCCTACGTTATTCCTGATTTCACAGATTACGGATATCGCGAAGACGCGCGTGTTGCGCGACTTCAAGCCGATTCACTGCTTGAGGTAGCCCGCGTTAATGAACAGTATATCCGTGATTTGCGTACCGTTTTAACAGGCGGAGAACTGCGCAATCAGGCCGATACCGGTAAAAAAGAAATTACAGATGTAGATTTAGATTACACCGTTTCGGATGTCGACCAGGCCATGCGCAATGATTTGAGCGTGCAAGACCGTTACACGTTGGATGTGAGCGAATCTGACTCAAAAGAAAAGAAGAATATCCTCTTGTTCAAACCAACCAATGGATCTATCACCGAGCGATTTGATCCGAAGGCAGGAAAAATGGGTATCGACTTGGCGGCACCCAAAGACGAACCCGTACGCGCCGTCATGGACGGAACGGTGATTTTGGCTACTTTTTCGTCAACAGATGGCAATGTGATACAAATCCAACATTCCAACGGTATGGTGTCTGTTTACAAGAACAATGCATCGTTGATCAAGAAAAGTGGTGATCGCGTTCGCGCAGGGGAGTCGATTGCCTTTGTAGGAAGCAGTGCCGACCGTAATAAAGGAACGCACTTGCATTTTGAGTTGTGGCTCAATGCCATTCCTGTCAACCCACTCGATTACATCCCGAATTAAGTTTGGTTTCTCCTAAAAGTAACAGGGCAACCCCTATGGGCTGCCCTGCCTAACCTAACTTTAAACATACACCACCCCGAAGGGTGATGTAATCGTTGAGTATCTATAGTTGTTCGCTACAAAGCATAGCGATATCTATCCTTGGAAACGTTCCCAAAAATGATGTAACTCTTGTACTAAATAAAAAGTTGATAAAAAGAGATTTGAACTATCCATTGTGGAAACGAACAAACCCTTTCCTTTGCGAGAGTAATCAAGAGCGGCTCACTAAAGTGGAACAAGGCACTAAAGGTATTGTATTTCAAGCAATAAAATACAAGGATAACCAAATTATTGCTCGAATTTACACTGAAAAGTTTGGTTTAAAGGCCTTTATTATTCGAGTGGGCAAGACCAATAAATCGATTATTCTGCCGATAATCCAGCCTTTTAATTTGGTTGATATTGAGGTTCGAATAAAGGAAAATAGCTCCATTCAACAGATCAAATCAATAAGATTAGCGACGCCATTTATTGAAATCCCCTTTGATCCAATCAAATCCACCATTGTCCTTTTCCTGAATGAAATCGTCAACAAGACTGTCGCCGAAGACTATCACAATGATGAATTATTTACTTTTTTGGAATATGGGTTGCTGACCCTAGATCAAACTAGTCATCCGGCGAATTTTCACTTGTGGTTTTTATTTGAATTGACTCGACAGTATGGATTCTATCCAGCCATCGACGATGAAAGCGACCCCTATTTTGATTTGATGCAAGGTCAAAGTACGAGTATGCGCCCAGCACATCCTCACTATTTGGAAGGACAAGCCTATCGAACCTGGCAGACATTGGCTGACAAACGGTGGCCTGAAATAGAGCGATTGGCCTTCTCTGGAGAAGAACGCAGTGGGATGCTCGAACTTCTCGTGCGTTATATGCAATTGCACCTCGACAACACCAAAGAAATTCGCTCGCTCGCCGTGCTGAAAGAAACCTTTCAGCGGTAGTCTAGATTACTCTCCAGATACCAATTTATACAATTCTCCAAGATTCGGTTGGAGTATGATTTCGATACGGCGGTTTTTTGATTTATCGTTTGGATCCACCGGATGGAATTCATTGCGACCTGCAGCACTTAACACAGCCGGTTTGATATTGCTATTGGCCGTAATAATTTTGATCACTTCTGTAGCGCGCAATACACTCAAATCCCAATTGTCTTTCGGATAAGTAGCTGAAGTGAACTTGTCTGTATCAGTATGACCTTCTACAATGATCTCCATATCCACTTCATTCTCGATGGCTTTGGCCAAATCAATGATGGCTTTTTTTCCTTGCGGATCAACCGTAGTGCTTCCCGAAGCAAAAAGCAATTTCGCCTCCATGCTGACATAAACCTTTCCATCCTCTTCGCGCACGGTGAGTCCTTTGTCTTTAAACCCGAGCAAAGCCGCCTGTACTTTTTCCTTTAACGCCTCAGATGCCTCACGTTGCTGCGCTAACATTGTTTCCACTTCTTTCAAGCGTGCCTCGCGATCTTCCAAATCTTTATTGGCCTTGTCAATAGCCTCTTGTTTGGCGTTCAAATCGGCCTCCAATACTTTGAGCATATCTTCTTTCTTTTGAAGCGCTTCTTGTGTTTTGGATAGTTCAGTGGCCAATTTTTGATTTTCACCGGTAGCTTGATCCAACAGCTCAGAACTCTTGCGCGATAAAATATCATTCAACTCGTTGATTTTATCGTATTGCACGCGCAATTGACGATATTGTTTTCCGGCTTCAGCAGTATCTGCACGCAACTCAGCCAATTCCTTTCCTTGGACACCATTCGCGCTCTCCAATTCTTTTTGCTTTGCCGTGGCTTTTTCATTCGCTGCGCGCAAATCATTGTTTTCTTGAACCAGCGTGTTTTTCTTGCCTTCAAGCTCCGTGTACTTGCGATGACTGACACAGCCTGTGGTCGCTAAAAGAAGGATGAATCCAATAAGGGTAATGGGTGATTTCATTTTCCGGGAATTTAGCTTCAAATTTCGCTGAAAATCACTCCCGTGCAGCAAATAAACAGTCAAGTTTATCGACAATAGACAGTTTACTTTTTGAGCTCGTAATGCACTTTAAAGGACAAATCCGATAAGACCAATTTGGAATAACACATGCCAGAAATATCCTTGTGTGCTTCGCTAATAAGATCCATTAAATTCTCGGCGTTTTTTTCATTAATAAACACTGAAAATTTCTTCGAAAATTCTGCTTCCTGTGCATTCATCCGGGCCAAGTCCATTCCTGCATAGTTCAGCACCAAGTTTTGACGAATTTGATCAAGTGCATACATCAAAAATTCTTTTTGATCATCACGACTCAATTTGTGCATTTCATCTGCCCACCTCACGATTTCCGCGATATTTTTTGTGTAGCAATTGCGCATCCATCCGATGAACTGTGTGCTAAAAAATTCGTTGGGATCCTTCGAGGAGCTGAGCAATTCCGCTCGCCACCAATTGCCATCAACGTAATGCGTAATGCCTGCGGCCGCAGTTTCATCCACTCCGCGAGAAATCAATTCGCGGTGAATAACATCATCCGGAATCTTCGGCACATGCAGTACTTGCACTCGTGAAAGCACTGTAGACAACAATCGTTCAACGGAATTGGAAACGAATATGAAAAGTGTGCCCTCGGGAGGTTCTTCTAATGTCTTGAGCAATTTATTGGCTGCATCTTGGCGGATATACTCCGGCAACCAGACAATCATAAATTTACGACCACCCTCATAGCTTTTCAACGAAAGTCGTTTCACTATGTGTTCAGCCTCGGCCACCCCCATCATGAATACTTTGTTGTCTTTGGTGATTACCGAGCGCCAATGCTCGATACCCATGTAAGGATTGGCCAAAATACATTCACGCCATTCGCCGCTGTAGTCATGCGAAGTGGTCTTTTCACCACCACTTCCTTCTCTCGCCGTTTTGTTGAAATAAGGAAATGAAAAATGTAGATCAGGATGCTGCAGCGACGCGTGCTTTTTACACGACGGACAGAGCCCACATGAATCCATTTCTGATTTGTTGGAACAAGAGAGATATTGCGCAAAAGCAAGTGCCAGGGCCAAATTTCCCGAACCTTCGCTACCAAGAAGAAGAATCGCATGAGCCAATCGACCTTCTCTATAAGAGTGGATCAATTTTTCTTTGGTCTCCTCTTGCCCTATGATTTGCTCAAACTTCATTTTGCGTTACCCAATCTGAATCCTATATCGTGAATGCCTTCAAGATTTTCGGTGCGCATAGCTTGAAAAATGCCCACTTTATAATGTCCACTCAACGGGAATCTCCGACGTTGTTGGTACACAATTCGATTGTCGTAAATATCTCCCAATCCGCTGCCATACCAGTTACCCGCTGGGTCAGCCAACGGACACTCTAAAGTGTCAATACTTTTTTTTCCATTCGGGAATTCCATCTCCACAAAAAGAAAAAGATTCGAGTATGGATAAGCTTCCCCATTGCGCACATTGATATAAAAATCATATAATTTGAGGGTGTCTTCCACATCAAACTCGAACATCTTCCCATCCTTTGCATTCCAGCTCGCCCCTTCAATCGTCTCATTTTCTTCATACACAACGTCATTGTCGCATGCAGTCAACAAGGCCATCATGGTGAAAGCCCCAATCATTAAAGCCAAAGGAAATTTCTTCAAAACGCTCACGTGATTTTTAGGATTGCGGTGGAGGCGTTGGACCGTCTTTCTTTGGTCCGCGGCGCTGGTTATTGTTTCGGCGGCGATTGTTATTGTTTCTTGGACGATCACCTTCAGCAGGTTTTTTGCCATCATTGGGTGTATTGCCCACTGCAGGCGCTCCACCCTCTTTCTTCTGGTGTTGCTCTCCTTGCTGGCGCGCAGGACGCGGTTTCTGGTTTCTGGTTTCCGGTTTCTGGTTTCCAGTCTCAGGTTTCTGGTTTCGCGTTTCTGGTTTCTGATTCTCGTTCCTATTCTCGTTCTGGTTCCTGTTCTGGTTCTGGTTCCTATTCTCGTTCCTGTTCTGGTTCTGGTTCCTATTCTCGTTCTGGTTCTCGTTCCTGTTCTGGTTTCTGTTATCCGTTCTTCCTCGTCCTCCGCGCTTGTTGCGGCGTTTTTGGTCGAAGCGAGTCAGGCTATCTTGACCAACAACCTGAGCAAAATCCGTGGATTCTTCAATTGTAGCTTCTACATCTTCAATAAAGTCGTCCACATCTTCAATAGCAATACCCTTGCGGTTCATGTCGATGATTTCTTTCACCGCGTCTATAGACAATGGGAAAGGCGATTCGCCGGGTTGTCCATCATAGATATAATACATGGTGCGCTTAAAGATGTCGGTCTTGAAGTGCATGGCCATGCCTTTCGGCAATTTGAGCTTGATATTGGTACTCGGAAGGTCTTTGAATGCCTCCACGTATTGATCGAGTTCGTAGTTAAGACAGCATTTCAGTTTGCCACACTGACCAGCGAGCTTGGCCGGATTGAGCGACAACTGCTGATAGCGTGCAGCGCCAGTGGATACAGCGCGGAAATCGGTAAGCCAAGAACTACAGCAGAGTTCACGACCGCACGATCCGATACCGCCGAGACGACCGGCCTCAACGCGATAACCGATTTGGCGCATTTCGATGCGTACTTTAAACGCTTCCGCGTAGCGTTTGATGAGTTCACGAAAATCCACACGATCGTCGGCGGTGTAGAAGAAGGTGACTTTACTTTTGTCGCCTTGGTATTCTACGTCGCTTATTTTCATTTGTAGATCGAGTTCGCGGGCAATGGTGCGGGCACGCATCATGGTTTCTTGTTCCAATTGACGGCCTTCTTGCCATTTGGCGATATCTTCTTCTTTGGCTTTGCGGTAGATTTTTCTCACCTCAAAGTTGTCTTTAACATCTTTGCGTTTCAATTGAATACGTACAAGTTCACCGGTGAGTGATACTACGCCGATGTCGTGACCTGGCGAAGCTTCCACTGCGACCACGTCGCCGGGGTAGAGTTCCAGATTATTGACGTTTCGATAAAAGTGTTTTCTGCTGTTTTTGAAACGAACTTCCACAACATCAAAGGCTTTTTGACCGAGGGGCAATTCCATGCCCGCAAGCCAATCAAACACTTCCAATTTGTTGCATCCGTAGGTGCCGCAGGCACCGTTATTCTTACAGCCGGCCGGAAGGCCATTATTATTTGAACTACAGCTTGAACATCCCATTTGAGTACGATTATTTCATCTTCAACACATTCCTTCACGCTGCTCGAAAAATTCCTGAGCGCCTCAAAGATATGAAAGTTCGGGGGCTACTTCACCACGACGCCATTCTCATAGGTTTGACGCAAGATGGGTTTGCCCGTTTTTGCATCATAACTCGTGTACTCGCCGTGGCGTTTGTTGTTTTTGTAGCTACATTCTTCGATAATTTTGCCATTTTCGGCATAAATCACCGATTTTCCCTCCAATTTACCCTCTTTATAGGCACAAGTGCGCATTAAACCGCCAAAATCGAAATAGTATTCCCATTTCCCGTTGGGTTTACCATTTTTATAAGCGCCTTTGCTCACTATTTTTCCTGCTTCGTTATAGGTTTCTGCTTTTCCATTCAATGCCCCTTTGGCATCGTAAGTTTCTATTTTTTCCGGGCGACCTTTATCTGTCCAGTAACTCCACGCGCCGGTTTTTACATCTCCGTTCCATGATCCGGTGTAATTGCGCACGCCGTTGGGGTAAAATCCTTCCCATGCTCCCTTCATCTTTCCCTTTTCATAGTTGCCCTTGTCTTTGAGCTTGCCTGTTTCATAATTGCTGATCCAAAGTCCTTCTTCAAGGTCGTTGCGGAAATTGCCTTCCATCAGCACTTTGCCGTTTTCAAACCAAAACGTCCATTTGCCCTCTTTCAACCCTTGATGGTAGTTGCCCGATTTCCAAGGTTCGCCACCCCAATATTGATATTGCCATGTACCGTGCATTTTTCCATGGTCAAAGGCTCCCCAATATTGTTTTTGTCCATTGGCATACCAATAGATCCAATCGCCATGTTGGATATCACTGTCAAAGCCCCCTTCCATTTCAACGAAACCTTTTTCGTTGTACCATTTCCAATACCCTGATTTTTTACCTTCGAGGTGCTCGCCCTTCACATTCAATTTTCCGTTCGAGAAATATTCTTCAAACGGACCACTCAATTGCGCATTGGCATAACTCGTGAGTTTCCGAAGGTCGCCACTTGGAAAATACTCTTTCCAGGTGCCGTCTTTCAACCCTTTGACAAATTGGCCAGATACGCGCACTTTTCCACTGCTGAAATATTCGATGAAATTGCCGTGGGGTAGACCCTCCAAATAAGCAGTAGACATGCGCAATTTGCCATTTTCGAAAAATTCTTCCATAACCCCATTTCCGAGGGCCACAGTTTTTTTGCCGGCAGCATTTACCCAGGTAAGAAGAAGCATCACGGAGTCGCGATGTTCTTCCACCATCATGGTATCGCCTTTGGGGAAAAAATAATTCCAACGACCAGTTTTCACGCCTTTATTCCAAAACCCTTCTTCTACCAGCACACTATCTTGTGTGAATGTGCGCTGAATGCTGTCTTGTTTATCATTGAGAAAATAACCCTCCACCATGAGTTTGCCATTGGGGTGGTAGCGTTTTACACTGCCGTGGAATTTGCCCATTTTATAATGGGTCTCTTCTTGAAGCGTCCCGTTTTCGTAGTAATATTTCCAAAGCCCATCTTCGAATCCGCGATGGTACACCCCTTCGCTGCGCACATTGCCGTTGGGATATTTGTCTTGAAAGTTTTGGGTTTGAGCGGAAGCAAAAAGCGAGAAAAAACAACCGAGCACACACAGCGTAAAAGCCTGCAGTGTCGGACGAATTCTAGTGGTAATCATCACAATACGAAGCATTCCTAGGTCTTATTTGAGGCGAAAGTAGTCAAATCTCATGGACAGCTTTTGCATGAATACAGCAACTTATCAAGAGGTATATTCTGAAACATAAAGACATATAATTTATTCTCTTATTCGCCGCACAATGTCGCTAGTTTTATTCCTATTCAACAGAAAAACAAAAACTAACTTCACCTCTATTCAAGTGCAAACTTCAATCTGATCGTTTGAATTTTCTTTTGAAAAACCTATTTTTGTTCAAATAATACGATGTCGTTGATTCAAGACATATTAAAACTAAGTGCTCGGGAGCGATTGGCTTTGATTGAGCAGATATGGAAGAGCATTCCAGATGCTGATAAATTTATGTCCAAATCACATGAAGCGGAACTAGAACGTCGACTTGAAAAGATAAAGCATGACAAAGATGGTTTTTTCACTTGGGAAGAGGTGAAAACCATGCTGAATCATGACAAATCCGTTCTTGTCCGTTAGTAAAATTTCCGTACACCGTTCATTACAAAATTGAAGGAAATTCCATCATCGTGATAGGTGTTTTCCATATGTCTCAAAAACCTCGAAACTATTCTACTTCATCCCTTTAGCGTTGTATGTGCGGAAATTGTAGAGTACGGAGAAAATAGCCAGAAGGCCAGACCAAAGCATGAGTAATTTGGTGACGAGATTTGATATATCAGACCATGAGGAGCCCAAAATACTTGGCAAGGCCACAATCATCGTAATTAGAAAAAATACAGATAGGACACCACCAACAATGGCCATAAAGACATCGAAACCTGAATTGGCAATGATTTCGTGATCCGCATCATCTTCAGAAAACACCATTTCGT
>JBMOFW010000059.1:0-14597 GCA_049318685.1 Flavobacteriales bacterium | reverse complement strand
CATCCTCAACGGATCCACGACCATCGCCACAGGCGGTGTATGGTCGGGAGGAAGCGGAAACTTTGTTCCTTCCAATACATCACTCTCGGCTACATACCAACCTACCGCAACAGAAATTGCCACAGGAAGTGTGACACTGACCTTGACCACCACAGGCAACGGTCAATGCTTGCCTGTAAATGATCAAGTGATCATCGATATTGTCGATGCACCCACTGTCAATGCCGGTCAAGACCAAACGATTTGCGTTGATGACCTCGATGTAGCGCTAAGCGGAAGTATTGCAGGGCCAACCAATAGCGGGCTCTGGAGCACATCCGGTTCAGGAACATTTGTTCCAAACAACACCTCACTGAATGCCATCTATCAATGCAGTGCAGCAGATTCGTTGATTGGCCAAGTTACCTTGACCTTGACATCTACCAACAACGCATCATGCAATGCTGTGAGTGATCAAATGACGATATTCATCCTGCCCGCAGGTATTGCTTCAGCAGGTGGAGATGTCACTGTTTGTAGCAACAATGCAGAAGTCGATTTGAATGGCATAGTATCCGGAGGCGCTACGGCGGGCACCTGGTCATCGAGCGGAAACGGCTCATTCGTCCCAGACGTAAATACACTAGATGCCACGTATGTTCCAAGCCTATTCGACATTGCCAATGGCAGCGTGGTATTGACTTTGAATGCCAACAGTTGCAATACCGCAGCAGATAATCTAACGATCTCGATTGTAGCTTCACCCATTGTGGATGCTGGAGCTGATTTGTCCTTCTGCCCGAACGAAGGTTCGGTTTCGTTGAATGGAACAGTTACAAGCGCCAACGGCACAGGTGTGTGGACAAGCACGGGCACTGGAACATTTAACCCGAACAACACTTCACTTCAGGCCAATTACATACCAAGCGCTGCAGACATTGCCCTTGGTCAAATCACATTGACATTGACTTCTACCAACAATGGTATCTGCTCTGCATCAAGTGATGAATTGGTGTTGACGATTAATCAACTCGGACAAGCCTTTGCAGGAAGTGATCAATCAGCGTGCAGCAACAATGCGAATATATCATTGAATGGTTCGCTTACTGGAGGCGCCACTACCGGTGTATGGACCACATCCGGTGATGGATTATTTATACCAAATGCGTTCGATCCGCAAGCTATCTATGCGGCAGGTGGAGCTGATTTGGTGTTGGGCGAAGCCACATTGACTTGGACTACCACCAACTCCTGCAATACGGATGATGATGACATGCATATCACCTACACTCCTGCCCCATCCGTGGATGCCGGAGAAGATCTTTACTATTGCGGAGTTAGTCCATCATTTACACTCAATGCCACATTCCAAAATAGCACAGGTGTGATCTGGTCTGGAGGAAATGGTTCATTCAGTCCGTCGAATACCTCACCAACAGCGATCTATACACCGAGCGCTTCCGAAATGGCCATTGGTATTGTCACCCTTACGTTGACGTCTACTGGAAATGGCAATTGCTTGGCAGTAAGTGATCAAGTGGTATTGACCATGTCATCAGGCATACAAGTCAATGCAGGCCAAGATCAAGAAGTGTGTATCACCGCTCCGTTTACACAACTGAACGGTATTATTTCGAACGGGACTTCAACGGGAACTTGGACCACATTGGGCTCAGGCACATTCTCGCCAGACGCCAATGCTTTGAATGCCTTGTACTATTTCAGTGAAGCAGATACAACTGCTGGTAGTGTCACCTTGATCTTGACCTCTACCAACAATGGCGCTTGTCCTGCTGTAGAAGATATCGTGACCATCACCTTTGGTGAATCGGCGCTTGCACTTGCGGGAGTAGATCAAACCATTTGTGAAAACGAAACAAGCATAGCCTTGGTTGGATTGATTTCCGGCGGTGCTTCGCAAGGCATATGGACCACATCAGGAAATGGTTCGCTTTCTTCCAACACCGATTTGAACGCAGTATATACATTGGATGCATCCGACTATTTGAATGGCACTGTATCGTTTACCCTGACTACCACAGACAATGGAACGTGTATCGTAGGTAGTGATCAAGTGATCTACACCATTCTTCCCGTGTCAAGTGTAAATGCAGGAAGCGACATGAGTGTATGTGCCTCTGAAACAAGCATTGCTCTCGGCGGAAGTATCAGTGGTGCGTCAACCTCTGGATATTGGATCAGCAATGGAAGCGGGACATTTAGTCCCGACAATAGTTGGGGAGCAAATACCGTTTACATCCCATCCGCTGGAGATATTGTATTCGGTACAATAACCTTGACTTTGACAGCCACCAATACACAAGCTTGTTCTCCTTCTTCAGATCAAATCAACATTACATTGATTCAAGAATCAACAGCCTCGGCCGGTGATGATGTGACGTTATGTGCCACTACACCAGCGGTTCAGTTGCATGGCATCATAGGCGGCGGTTCAGACGCCTTGTATTGGACGACCAATGGCAGCGGCACATTTGACGACAACGCCAACGCAGATCCGAATTATACCTTCTCCAACTCAGATATCAATTCCGGTCTTGTTCAATTCGTTTTGCATGCTGTGAGCATTGGCTCATGTGCCGAAGCCACCGATACGGTGCAGGTGATATTGCAAACTCCTTCAGTGGTTTCAGCCGGACAAGACATCAGCATTTGTGCTAGTGAAACTGAAATCACGTTGGGCGGTTCCATCAGTGGAGCGTCTTCAAGCGGCCAATGGACCAGTTCAGGCACTGGTAGTTTTTCTCCCGAACAAACATTCGGTATAGCGACAACATATCTGTTTAGCAATCAAGATTATCAAAATGGTAGCGTTGCCTTGACACTTTCTGCGACCAACACAGGGGCTTGTGTTGCAGGATCAGATGATATTACGATCACATTAATCCCTGAATTGACTATCGATGCAGGAGCAGATCTTTCTGCTTGCACATTGGTAGATAGTATTGCCGTGAATGCCTCTGCCACAGGCGATTTCAACGCCATTCAATGGGCCACCGATGGAACGGGATATTTTAGTCCGGATGCCAATTCCGCTGCTACCCATTATGTTTTTGGATCTACAGATGAAAATGCAGCGTCCATCAATTTGATTGTTACCGCATTTAGCAATGGAGTTTGTCCGAGCGTGAGTGACACTACCGTACTTGTGCTCAACACCGTTTCAGGAGCCAATGCCGGAGCCGACCAATTGGTTTGTACTACACAAGAAGAAATTATATTGACTGGTATTATTAACGGTACTACATCTACAGGTATGTGGACAACAAGCGGCAGTGGATTCTTTAGTCCCGACAATCAATTCAGTTCATCGCCAGTATACATTCCATCGCAGGCCGATATCGCTGCCGGAAATGTACTATTGATGCTGACATCAGCCAACTCCCGATCATGCAGCATTGCCGCGGACACCACGATGATCACATTTGAAACACCATCTGTTGTGAATGCAGGAAATGATCAATCCGTTTGTGCCATTGACGGTGTGGTGAATGTGACAGGTATCATCACCGGCGACAACACCACTGGTATCTGGACAACAAGCGGCAGTGGCACCTTTGGAGACATCAACACATTGAGCACCACCTATACGATTTCATCCGTGGATATTATCATTGAAGAAATCAATTTGGTATTGCAATCGACAGGCAACGATGCCTGTCCGACAGCAGCAGATACCTTGACGATTACAATACTACCGACAACCACCGTCTTGGCGGGTAGCGATCAAACCATTTGCAGCGACGCATCCAGCATTGAGTTGTCTGGATTGATCAACGGGTTCTCCACATCTGGTGTTTGGACCACCACCGGAAGCGGAAGCTTTACCCCCAATGCCACAGATTTGGTGACGAACTATCAACTCAGCACCGCTGATTTGCTCAGTGACGAATTTGTGATTTACCTCACCACTACCGACCACTTGGAATGTGGAAGCTCTATGGATTCTATTGTTGTCACCATAGGTCAATCTCCGCTCGCAGCATTCAGCGTGTATAGCGGCGATTCCCTGAATGTAGAATTCACCGATGAATCGATCAACGCCGCGTCATGGTTGTGGGATTTTGGCAATGGTGCCACCTCCACACAACAAAGTCCGACATTGATTTACGGAGAAGCCGGAGTGTACGACATTCAATTGATTGTTTATTCCCCTGCTGGATGCACGGACACGCTCAACACCTTTGTGGAGGCCTATGACAAGACCTTGCCTCCTATTGCCTTGCCTACAGCCTTCTCTCCCAACGGAGACAATAACAACGACATACTGCACATTCTTGGCGGTCCTTACGAAACCGTAGAGTTTAAAGTCTACAATGGTTGGGGCAATTTGGTCTTCAGCACCACCGATCCGAAAGGCGGCTGGGACGGCACCTATCAAGGCCAAGATCAACCCATCGGGGTGTATGTATGCACCGTATCCGGTATTACTCCTGATGGAAAGCTACTCAAACTTTCCGGTAACATCACACTCATTCGCTAATCATTCAAAAGACGATAGACATGAAAAAGATTACAACAATCCTCATTGCCGCTTTCTCGGTTCTTTTGAATGAAAGCGCCAACGCACAAGACTTTCACTTGTCGCAATTTGATTTAATGCCGGTATATTACAATCCTGCCAACACAGGAATGTATCCTGGCATGAAGAATTTGGATTACCGATTTGCGGGTGACATTCGCTCGCAATGGCAAAAACTCAAAGGCAAGCCCTATTCTGCTGCTTCTTCGTCGTTTGACATGCCTTATAAGCAGTTTGGATTTGGGGCGGTATTGACCAATCACATTGCCGGCGCATCCAATTTTGATAGTTTTCAAATGATGCTTAGCGGTGCGTATCGCATCACCGATGAAAAAAGTCCGAATCACTTTTTAAGTGCCGGATTGCAATTGGGATTTTATCAAAAGAAATTTTCGCAACGGGATTTGCTTTTTGAAAATCAATACACCACGCAATATGGTCTGGATCCAACACTTCCCAATGGAGAGTTGCTTCCCGACTTGAGTATCATTCGTTTTGACGCCAACATGGGCGCCTTTTATAAATATATGTCACCGGATAAAAAATACAATCCGTCATTAGGCTTGTCTGTATTTCACATCAATCGTCCAAATGAATCGTTTACAGGTGAAGAAGCTCGCCTGCCCATGCGATTCAATGGTATATTTTCTTGTGAAATAAATTTCGATGCCAATTGGAGTGTGACGCCGAATGTATTGTATATGTATCAAGGGCAAGCGCAAGAGATGAATGCGGGTTTATTGGCCGGCTATAAAATCAATCAATCCAAGTATCAACTCATAGCAGGTGGAGCCTATCGCGTCAAAGACAGCATCGTCATTCAAACAGGTATCAAGCACGGTAATACCATGTTTCGATTAAGCTATGATATCGTAACAAGCCCGCTCAAGCAATTCAGCGGTGCCCGTGGCGGCTTCGAACTTGGATTCATCTACGCCGCTGGATAAAGGCTGAAGTTTGAAGGCTGAAGGCTGAAGTACCTTGGCGGCGATACTATCCGCAGAGGTTGTTTTTTTGTTACAAGTTACGCGGGGCACACTGTGGCGGAGTGGTAACTCTAATAATAAACTGGTCCGCGTAACCAGTAACCAAATCAACGTTGCGGCAAGTAGAGTTGCTGCGACACAGACAAACACCCCGCAAAGGACAAAGGCCGTATTGTAACCAGTCACTTTGACTGATTCCTGAATCGAAGCGTAAACGTGGTGCCCACATTGACCTCACTAAAGACCTCAATTTCTCCGCCGAGTGACGTGATTTGGGAATGAACAAGATAGAGTCCAATTCCTTTGCTATCGTTGTTGGCGTGGAATCGCTGATACAATCCGAAAATACGGTTTTTTACCTTATCGATGTCAAACCCAAGTCCATTATCGGTAAATGTCATGATGACCTCATTCCTATGACGAAATGATTTAATAGCAATTTCTGGAGTGACTCCGGGACGGGCGTATTTGATGGAGTTCGTGATTAAATTTAGGAAAATACTCTCCATGTATTTTTGATCAAACAATATGGTCGGGGCATCAAAATCAGAGGTAATTACAGTATGCGAATCACTGAGCATATTTTGAATCGACTGCGTTACTTTCGCCAAGGTATAGCGTAAGCTCACTTCCAAACAAGATATTCCGGAATTCCCTTTGATAATAAGAATCTGAATTAAATCGTTCAGTGTTTCATTCAGATTATTCGTCGCCATGCGCATAGCATAGATCATTTCGACTGTCTCCTCGTCATGTATTTTCCCCATATCAATCAAATCCAAAATGGCGATAAGATTGGTTAAGGGTGCACGCATATTGTGCGAGGTGATATAACTGAACTGCTTTAGCTCCGTGTTGCTTTTCGTTAATTCTTGAATGAGCAATTCGCGTTCGCGTTCGTGATTCTTTCTTTCTGAGATATCAAATATGGTGATGTAAATGCGCTGTTCCGTGGATTCGATATCACTCGAAACAACCGCTGCTATTTCCACTGGGAATAATTCTCCATTGAGACGTTTGGCGGTCGATTCACCAGTAAATCTTCCCACACTGATCAATTCGTTGCGCATCCTATCCACTGTTTGTGAATCCTCAATCAAATCATCGATCACAAAAGTGTTGTGAGGGAGAATGCCCAATAGGAAAAGATTGTGTGCACTTTGATTCAATTCGATGATTCTAAAATCCCAATCACAGATCAACAAAGAAATGACTGACCCCTTCACTACCGCATCAAACGTTGCTGTGGTGCTGATCAACTTCCGCTCGGACAATACTTTCTCAGTAATGTCCATCAACGCAAAAGTGACGTACTCCACTTGATTCTCTTGACCAAATACAGGGATATAGTTCACAGAAAAATAAAACTCTTTGCCTCCGAGACCAAAGGCCTTTTGAGGCGTTGGGTATTGTGTCTCGCCTCGAGCAGCTTGTGCGAAATATCCTTCGAATGTTGGTTGCAACTCTTTGGGCAAATACTCGCGAATATCCCGACCAAAAACAAGATCTCTTTGCCAAAATACTTGAGATAACTTTGCTGCACTTTCGTTGAAGCTAACAATATTAAATTCCAAATCAATCAGCAACAAAATCTGCATATTGGTATTGAGAATCGCTCTCAATTTCGCCTGGTCCAATTCGAGACTCCGCACACGATCACGCAGCGCTTCGATATCTTCCAATAAGTGGTCAGATTTGGGCAGTGAAAGTGCTGATCGAATATCAATAAGTTCCTCCTCACTAGCGTCATTTATCACCAAGCTTATCAAATGCATATCGTCATCAATCCAATTGACTCCCGTCAAACGCACTTTAGTCGTTTGATTTTGGTGAATGACAAATGCCGTTCGACTAATGCGATCTCCATCTAAACCTAATCGCAGAATATCAATAATTTCCTCAGCTAATTTGGTCAAAGAAGGCCCAAAGACATCAGAATATTTCATTCCAATTTCCGCATCTTTGAGGTAGTGTGAAGAAGCTTCACCTAATTCTTGAATAAATCCGTCAACTGAAAGTACGCAACTTTCTTGAAAAATTAAAGACATGTGCTTGTTGTAACGCATAGCTAAGATAGGCATAAAACCAATGCTGTGCGCCACAGATTAAGCCAAAATGTATTTCTGTTTGAATGTGCTAGTTCCGAGCATTTCTTTTCTTTCTTTGCACCATGCAAATGCTGTTTTATCCCGAAAAAATCACGAATGATTTCTTTACTCCCAATGAGGAAGAACAACGTCATATCCGCGCTCTTCGTCTCAAAAATGGAGAACTTGTCTTGGTTTCAGACGGACAAGGTACCATTTTCACCTGCATTGTGCATGAAGAGAAAAAACAAACCTCATTGCAAGTTCACTCATCCTTGTTTTACCCAAAAACAAAGAACTGCCTTCATTTAGCCATTGCGCCTACCAAAAACACGGATCGTCTTGAATGGTTTGTGGAAAAGGCGGTTGAAATAGGAATTGATAAAATCTCCGTCATCAAATGCGATCACTCAGAGCGCGCTATTTTGAAGAATGAACGCCTTGTGCGCGTTGCCATCGCGGCGCTCAAACAAAGTCGAAAAGCGTGGTTGCCCGAAATTAGTGAATTGACCGAATGGTCTGCACTCATGCCTACGCTGGATGAAGAAATAAAATGCATTGCTCATTGTGCTGATGATGCATCCAAAATACTTCTCAAAGAAGCCATTCAGAAAGGAAAAACCGCTTTCATCGCCATTGGCCCTGAAGGCGATTTTTCTCCCAAAGAAATTGAAACCGCTCGTCAACATGGATTTATTGCCGTAAGTTTGGGAGAAGCCAGATTACGCACCGAGACTGCCGGCTTAGCAGCAGTGCATACGTATCAACTTATTCAACAATAAACATGATTCGACTTATTTTTCGAATTGGATTCGCGCTCTTTATTGCCGCATTAATTTTTGCTGCCTTTACGAATCCCACGCAAGCCGATTTCAACAATGAAGTTGAAACGCGTCTGCAACAAGAATTTGATGAACATTTAGACAATCCTCTATTGGCCATGGCGGCGCAAGAGAGCAAGAGTTTTGCCGTCGACCTCGCTGAAAAAATGACCAATCGCGACAACTATTTTGTTTGTAGCATTTTCACACTTCAGACTCCCAAAGGCGACTATCGCTTCTTGGGTGCTTTCAACCATTTTGTTCCACTTCAATCTGAAGATCCACTCGATGATGTTTTCGAAAAATAACGGACTTGTACTGTTCCTCTTTTTTGCGATTGTAGCTCCTGCCCTATCGCAATCCATCTTTTCTATTATTCCCCAACCGGCCGAATTCAGCCTTAAATCAGGCGTTTTTAATCTCACCAAAGAGACGCGCATATTGGCCTCTAAAACCTGTATCAACGAGGCTACTCTCTTTGCCGCGCATCTCCAATCCATTTCCGGACATCCATACACAGTCGAAACCATCGAGTCATGGACACCCGATGCGAATTACATTCTTTTTAATGCCACCCAAAAAGAACAACCCTTTGTGGACCCTGCATCCATGAAACAATTGAGTGAGCGCCTCATTACGCAGGTCAACAAAAAAGATGAAAGCTATACGATCAATATCGATGAACGCGCCATTGCGGTTACTGCGCCCTACGCGGTTGGTGTGTTCTATGCCACCATGTCACTTACCCAAATGCTTGATGCAAAGAGGATCATGTTGCCGCATGCCATTCCCTGCTGCTTAATCCGAGATAAATCTTATTTCGAACACCGAGGTATGTTGCTCGATTGTTGTCGACATTTTATGAGTGTCGATTTTATTAAAAAATACATCGACCTTTTGGCTTTATACAAAATGAATGTACTGCATTGGCATTTGACCGAGGACCAAGGATGGCGCATTCAAATCGATGCCTATCCCAAACTCACCGAAGTAGGCGCTTGGCGAAAAGAAGAAGACGGAAGTATATATGGAGGTTTTTACACCAAAGACCAGATTCGCGATATTGTTCAATATGCCTCAACGCGTCATATCACCATCATTCCAGAAATCGAATTGCCCGGGCACAGTGTCGCTGCTATTGCCTCCTATCCTTGGTTGAGCTGCACCGGCGAACAAATCGAAGTCGAAAATGAATGGGGTGTTTTTAAGGATATCTATTGCGCTGGTAGCGAAGAGACGTTTGTATTTATGGAAAAAGTGCTCGATGAAGTGTGCGCACTCTTTCCGGGACCATACGTCCACATCGGCGGTGATGAGGCACCCAAATACCGATGGGAACATTGTGATAAATGCCAAGCGCGTATCAAAAAAGAAGGACTAAAAAACGAAGCCGAATTGCAAACCTATTTCATCGAACGCGTTGCCTCCATTCTAGCAAAACATAACAAGAGCATAATCGGATGGGACGAAATTTTGGAAGGAGGTATTCCCGCAGATGCCATGATTCAATCTTGGCGAGGCATGGAAGGCGGCATTTCAGCAGCCAAAGCCAAACACGGCGCCATCATGTCGCCTACTTCGCATTGTTATTTCGATTACGGACTACAAAGCATTGACATGGAAAAAGTGTATGCCTTTGACCCCATTCCCGACTCATTAAAGAAAGTAGGATTCGAATACATCAAAGGCGCGGAGTGCAATATGTGGACAGAACATGCCCCTCAAGAGATCGTCGATCAACGCATCTTTCCTCGCATGCCCGCTCTGGCCGAAGTGCTCTGGACTTACCATGAAAATAGACAATTTAGTGAATTCAAAACCCGCATTCAAAAGCACTACAAACGCTGGGATGTGCTCGGTATCAATTATGGTTTCGAAACCGTTCCCGTAGACTTCGAAACAAAGATCAACAATGATCAAAGTATCACTGTTAAAATCAATCGCACACCCGAAGATTTGAAACTGAATTATACGATCGATGAAAACAAACCATTCGTGGAATGGCCGGACAGCGTCATAACCAAAACTCCAACGGAGTTCGTTGTCACCGCCACTTCTACTACCGGAAAGACATATCCATCTGCATTTCGATTAAATATCCATCCGCACCGGGGTGTTGGTGTCGTTCCGCAACTCAATTACACACCGAGTAAATACTATACTGGCGGCGGTCAGCAAGCCGTGACCAATGGTATCATAGGCAGCAACGATTTTCGCGACGGCCATTGGCAAGCGCAACAAGGCGTCGATTTTGAAATCGTGTTGGATTTGAATAGCCTCGCTTCTATTTCTAAATTATCCACCCGATTTTTTCACTATGCCAATGCATGGATTTTCAGACCAGAGTTTGTGTCATTTGAATACAGCGATGATGGAAAAACGTGGAAATCGATTATCACGATTGTGACTGATGTAAAAGCCGAACAGAAAGGTGAATTCGCTGTTCCATATAGCTACACCCTGCCCAATACCATTCAAGCACGCTATATCAAAATGACCGCGAAGAGCATTGGTCCTTGCCCCACTTGGCACGATGCCGTAGGCGAACCGAGCTGGTTGTTTATTGATGAAGTAGTAGTGGAGGAGTGAGGAATGAGGAGTGAGGGTTAAGGGGCGAGGACGGTCCAGGGACAGTGGGCTTGATCGGCAGCCGCTAGTCCATCGTGTGTCCATGTATTGCAAGTGTAAAATAAAGAGTACGTGAAATTCGAAGCGTAAAAAGCATCATTGTCCCCGTAACGTGCTTCAGTTGGAATCACAACTACGCCCTTTTCTGTCTGTGTAAAACCAGAACGGATATACGCAATCAACGATTGATATTGCGCTTCATTCAAAAGCATTTTTTTCCAAGAGGTGTTGTATTCCGGATTGCTGGTATAGGTGACGTGCATTGCGCCTTCTCCCAACCCGAGTGCGGCATTCAATGCGGTAGATACTTTTAAATCTGACCAATTGGGTGTATTGAGAAAAAAAGTTTTATCGCCCCAACCAAACGACACATACTGCAATGAACTATCAGCAGCTCGTGTATCGATCGGAGAAACAAATGTTCTCCAATCCATCTGTGCATTTCTCACTGGCACAATAATATCTGTGTGCGTACCATTCGACGAGGTCCATACGGCAATCGTTCCCGTTGAATCTGGATGACCAGATACTTCTATTTTGGAAAAAAGAAAAGCGATACCGACGTAGAGCAATAGAAAGAGCAATACACCCACAACCGTTTTAATGATAATGCGCAATACTCTTTTCATGGATGCTTAAAGCGTAGATCGTTTTAAGAAATAGTCTTCTTGCACTTCCTTCGGTGGATTGAAATAACCATAAGCCAAATGAGGGAATTCTTTTTTAATCAAACCCATCATTTCTTTGATGCCTATGCCCTCTTCCAATTCGGTAATATTCAATTTGGCCAAATACCAATCGGGATCAATATTGAAATTGCGCCATTGGATCATGGTCACATCGGCATACCGAATAAACTCCCGCAGTGCTTCATACTCCGCGCGTTGGTCAGTCATTCCTGGAAACGTAAAATAATTGATACTCGCCCATCCGCCGTGACTACGAACGATGCGCGCTGAATCGCGGATATCTTCAAACTTATAATTATTGGGCAAGTAATACGCTTCATAAATATGCTTCAATGCGCTATTCGTGCTCACGCGAATACTATTCAATCCCGCTTGACAAAGTTCTTCCACTGCTGCCGGTTTTGACCCATTCGTATTGATATTGATGATGCCTCGATCGGTATATGTCCGAATCTTTTTTATCGCATCACGAATGAGTTGCCAAACTAACAACGGTTCACCTTCACAGCCTTGTCCAAAGCTGACGATAGCGCGTGGCGCTTTTTCCAAATGCGGAACGGTAAACTCCACTATTTCATCCACCGTTGGAATAAAGGTCAAGCGATCTTGCGATGATTGAATCTCGTGTTCATCTGGCTGAAAGCTGATGCATCCAATGCAATTGCTATTGCAAGCTGGTGAAACCGGAATCGGACATTCCCATCGATCTAAGAAAAAATTGCGGGCAGCAGGACAGCAATAGCGCATACTGCAATTGCCTCCGAGATGTTGAATCAATCGATTCTCTGGAAATTTTGCCATGCGTTCCATCGTTTTTTGAACGATAAAATCTTGATCGAAATGTTCCAAATCTTGGCGATCATCTGGATCGATGCGCAAAGCGGTGCAATAGAATTTATCATCCAACCAACCGATCACGGTATACGCGTACAACGGCAAGGTCGGTGCATCATTTTCATCTGTTCCGAAAGCGGCGATGTACGTTTGTGTATGTGCCGGCGAAATCAACGCCGCCACAGCCTGAACATCTTCAATTACGTCAAATTCTCCCGTTTCGAGATTGAGGCCATAAGGGCGACGGCCCGGCAAAGTGAACATATCGCTTCCATAAG
The DNA here is from genome assembly GCA_049318685.1 of Flavobacteriales bacterium. Taxonomy (GTDB): domain Bacteria; phylum Bacteroidota; class Bacteroidia; order Flavobacteriales_D; family Sanyastnellaceae; genus JAIXWP01. Next base: position 1,755 of record JBMOFW010000059.1, on the reverse strand, counting down.
GAAGTTCAATAAAATCTTCTGGTTGCAACGGGTAAACATTGTAGCCCGAGCGTCCGACCGCCTCAAAGCGCGTGTCTTCAAATATATTTCCTTCCGCATCGGCATACACCATGTACGGTACTTTTCGAGGATGTAACGATTTCTTCATTGGTGCAAAGGTATAGATTGCCTAATTTCATCCCCGCAATTCTATGGAACTGACCATCACTTTTCTCGGTACGGGCACCTCACAAGGGGTTCCCGTGATCGCGTGCCATTGCCCAATCTGCACCTCGAGCGATGTTCGCGACAATCGTTTGCGCACTTCCATCATGGTGTCTTCAGAAAATACCAATGTGGTGATTGATAGCGGACCGGATTTCAGACAACAGCTCTTGCGCGAGAGCGTGCAGCACTTGCATGCTGTGCTTTTTACCCACGAGCACAAAGATCACATTGCGGGATTGGATGACATTCGCGCATTCAATTACTCGCAAAGAGAAAAAATGAATGTGTATTGTACCAATCAGGTCTATCAAGCTTTGAAACGAGAGTACGCTTATGTCTTTTCGGACTATCCTTACCCGGGCATTCCTGAAGTAGAAATGCACATTATTGAAAATAGTCCGTTCGAAATCAAAGGAATACCTTTTATCCCTGTACAAGTACTTCATCTCAAATTAGATGTTTTTGGCTATCGCATTGGCGATTTTACATACATCACAGACGCTAACTACATTTCCCCAGAAGAAAAGGAAAAAATAAAAGGATCAAAAACACTCGTGCTCAACGCATTAAGAAAAGAACCTCACCCTTCCCACTTCACCCTAGACGAAGCTTTGGCCTTAATCGAGGAACTCAAACCGGAAAGGGCCTATTTGACTCACATCAGCCACCAACTGGGCTTACACGAAGAAATTCAATCCATTTTGCCGTCCCACGTCTTTTTGGCCTTTGATGGCCTAAAAATCAGCATTCAAGTCTAAAGTCTTACCTTCGCGCCATGTTTGGAAGCGCATTGCTCTATTATTTGGTCTTGAAGCCCATAAGTCTTCTACCCTACTTCATCCTGTATCGGATTTCCGATTTTTTCTTCATTATGCTTTATTACGTGATCCCATACCGCAAAAAAGTGGTTATGGCCAATTTAAAGCGTTGTTTTCCGGAAAAGAGTGATCAAGAGCTCAAAGCCATTTGCCGTAAATTTTACCGCCATTTCTGCGATTTGGTGGTAGAAAGCATTAAAAATTTCTCCATCACCAAAGAAGAAGCGCAAAAAAGGTTTGTGACCACCAATCCGGAGGTGATGAACGCATTTGCGGCCAAAGGCCAAGCCATCATCTTGACTGGAGGGCATTATACCAATTGGGAGCTTTGGGCCATGGCCGGACCATTGGCCATTGACATCAAAGTAGTGGCTATCTACAAGAAATTGAGCAATGACTATTTCGATAAGAAAATGCGTGAAAGCCGAGGAAAATTCGGTTTGCATATGGTACGCACCTTAGATACCGGAGAATATTTTCTCCGAAATGCCCATGAAGTCAATGCCATGGTATTCGCCATCGACCAAAGTCCATCGAATCCAAAGAAATGCGTTTGGATCGACTTTATGGGGCAAGAAACCGGAGCGTTGTATGGCGCTGAGAAATACGCTAAAGATTTTAGCAGACCTGTGGTTTTTGGTCGAATGAAGCGAATCAAGCGCGGTCATTACGAGATCAGTTATGAAGTGGTGACCGAAGATCCACGGTCATTTGCCCACGGAGAGATCAT
>JBMOFW010000058.1:0-14657 GCA_049318685.1 Flavobacteriales bacterium | reverse complement strand
TGCTTTTTCGCCATTATCTGCTTGCGCCACGACGTTGTATCCCATTTTAGTCAAGCTTCGCTCGATGTCTTTACGCACGATGCTTTCGTCTTCAACGACTAAAATATTGATGGCCATAGAAAAGAAGTTTTGGTTTGGTCACTTATACACGCTTTCCAAATGTAATTAAAAAAGATGTTCCTTTTTCGGAAACCACCTGAATGGTACCATCCAATTGCTCGGTGAGCGAATAAACCAACTGAACACCAAGAGAATCATTTTTTTCAAATTTGAAATTCGGCGGTAAACCAACGCCATCGTCGGCTATGCGCAGGTGAATTTGATTGTCTTGTTCTTTCAATTCAACAATTAATTTTCCTTTCTTTCTGCCTTTATATGCGTATTTGAGTGCATTACTCACCAACTCGTTGACAATTAATCCGCATGGAATAGACTGGTCGATGCTCATCGACACCTTATCAATTTCGGGTAAGAATTCGACGGCACAATTTTGCAGTCGATAGCTTTGAATCAAGTTGTAGGATAAACTTTTAATGTATTCGGAAAAGTCGATACTTGAGAAATCCGTTGTGCGGTAGAGTGTTTCGTGGATAAACGACATGCTCTTGATCCGGTTTTGGCTTTCTTGCAAAATTTCGAGTGTTGCTTCATCATTCACATAGCTCGATTGCAGATTAAGGATAGAGGAGATCACCTGAAGGTTGTTTTTCACTCGGTGATGCACTTCTTGCAGAAGCACTTCTTTTTCTTTGAGCGAGTCGCGGATCTTGCGATCGATTTCTTTGCGCTCTGTGTTATCATACATCAAACACGATACTTCCTCGATTTTGTCATCTACATACACCGGGTTGAGGAAGGCTTGAAGCCAGATTGTATTGCCCGAATCCGATTTTACGGCAAACTCGAATTGTTGCGGACGACCGTTGAATACATTTTCAAATGCGCGTAATTGACCTTGATAAAAGTTTTCGTCGAGGTGACGATCGAGCATTGGCAACAACTGATCACCGAGTACTGGAGCTTCACCAAATGTAGCCTTTGTCCATTTTTCGGTATTTTCATTCATGGTCGTCACCACATAGTTTCGATCCATGGTCCACATCATCATGTTTTCTGTAGAGTTGAAAATTGATTCCAACTTCGCCTTTTGTTCGAGCGCTTTTCGTTGATTGGCGCGGTATTCGGTGATATCGCGTGATACACCCATGGAGCCAATGGTCCGGCCTTTCTCGTTGATGATTTGGGAAGCGGAAAGCAAACTTGTAAACTTTCTACCCTCTTTGTTGATATTGGAAATCTCACCCGAAAAGTGGCCAACATCTTTTAGGGTTTTCGCTACTTTCTGATATTCCTTTTTATTCGCATACAACATACTCATCGGCTGACCCAGCACTTCTTCAAACGTATACAAGAATAAATCCTGTGATGCTTTATTGAATTCCGTGATCATTCCGTTTTCATCAGCCGCAATAATCATATCAAGCGAACTCTCAATGATGTTTCTTGTATAGTTCTTTTGTTCTTCGAGTTTTTGCTGCGTAATCTTATGTTCTTCAATTTCTTTCTTCAGAACCGTATTGATTTCTTCAATGATTCGCACACGCATTTGCTCTTGAACGAGCTGCATACGTTCGCTGATGTTGTTGATCGAGATTTGAATAGAGGGGCGATTTTCGTAGATCGTTAACGTACTTTGAATGCCCACGTCCAACTCTGTTCCCGATTCGGAAACCACTTTAATTTCTTTATAATCCAACTCGACTCCTTCTCGCACGGCTTGCAAATCTGCTTTGACAATTCCCTTATAAATTGGTGGAATAAAGTCGAGGAAGTTTCGGTCAAATAAATTGTCTTCATCAAGTGCACCGAGCAAATCTATGGCCGCTTGATTGACATACTTGATTTTGTTCTCCGTGAGAATAACAACAGCATTTGGTGAGTTCTCAAGGAGGTTTTTGAATCTTACCGCCGTTTGCTCCAGGTTGAATTCCGCTTTCTTTCTTGCAGTAATATCATGCAATACGAAAACTTTGATTTGTTCGCGTTTGTATTGAATATCACTTCCCGTCACATCCAAAAAAATACTTTTTCCCGAGCGGTCGAAAGACCTGATTTCAGAGCGATTGGCACTTGAAATATGGGTTGTTATATTCAGTCGTTCGAGATCGTTGCCGGTTATAAATTCTGTGATCTTTCTTCCAATAATATCTATCCGAAAATGATATCCAAATAGCACAGCAAACTGATCGTTGCAGTCGACAATGGTATTGTCTTTCTTTACAAAGACCACACTTTCATGTGAAACATCTGCGAGGGTGCGGAATCGCTCTTCACTTTCTTGTAGGGCAATCTCGGTATTTTTCTGTTCCGTAATATCGATGATGGTACCGCTGATCACCTTACGACCTAACTCATCTTCCTCTAGAAATGTATTCTCAAGACAGGTAATAATTGCCCCGTCTTTTCTCTTCAACCGCAATTCATAGTTTACCAACACCGGGTTTTTGCTGATTTCACTTAAAAAACGTTCGCGATCTTCGGCAGCTGGATAGAAGGATTGGGCTGGTTTGGAAAGAAGTTCTTGTTCATCTGCATATCCCATCATGCGCGCAAAAGCCAGATTGCATGAAATCAAACCACCTTCGTAATAGGTTTTGTAGACGCCGGCCACATTTTTCTCAAACAACAATCGATATTGCTCGATGAGTTGGCTCGCCTTTTTGGGCGTGATTCGACAAAGAATAAATGGCTGTTTATCAATACTAATTGTGTTGGCACACCAGGTTTCGCCAGTGATGGAACTTTCACCAAAATAATATTGGTTTTCCATTACTGTATCGAAAATTTTCGCGTGTTGATCTGCCGTGAAAAGTTGATTGAAAATAAGACGCAACATTTCGTTTCTGTTGGTCGCATCTATTTTGTAATGCACTTCACACGATTTGTTGCAATCGATAAAATGCGTCAAGTCCTTATCAGCCAAGGCTAATAGGTCGGACGAATGAGCGAATATGTCAGCGAGAAGCTGCTTCATAATAGGGTGGTGGTCACAGCTATTGGTCTTCTTCTTTCGGTTCGGGCAATTTTATTTTCTGTCCGTTAATCTTAACAGCCAATCCCGCTTCATACTCTATTTCGAGATCTAAGGTTCCGTCTTCTTTGAAATACTCCCATTTTCCGCTGAGTTCGCCGCCTTCATAGCTGCCCTTCATTTTATTGTTTCCATTGGCATAGAAGTATTTATGCTTGCCGATAGGTGTGCCATTTTGAAATTCGCCGACAAACGCTTTTTCACCATTGGGGTATTTCCAAATCCATTCTCCGTGTCGTTCACCATCCACATATTCTCCTTCCTCCGAGTGATCGTTGACGGTTAGAAACCACCTACCATTTTTCAATCCATCCACATAATCTCCTTCCGTAATAACATTGCCAAGTGAATCATACTCAACAGAATGACCATCTTCTTTCCCGCGGCGATAAAGTTCTTCGCGGTGAGAGGCACCTGAGGCATAGAACCATTTCCAAGCACCAATTGGAAGATCTTCTTTGTAGTTGCCTTTCTGTTCTGTTTTTCCATTGCCAAAAAAGAAAGTCCATGGTCCTTCTTTTAATCCGTTTTTATATTCGCCTTCTGCGCGAACCTTTCCATCGGGATAATACAGTTTCCAAGAACCTTGACGCAACCCAATCGAATCAATCATGCCCTCACCGAGCAAAATTTCGTTATCATAAACCGCTGCTGCAGTTTGATTCCCATTTTCATCGTACATTCTGAATGTACCGTGCTTCTTGCCATTGCTATAGCTACCTTCAACAGAAACCCTTCCATTGGAATGAAATTCTTTTCGAATATCGATGATTGATGTTTCGTTGTCATTCGTAATCAGTACCCCATTTTCGTATTTCTCCATCTTCTCCAATTCCCCTTTTTTATTGAAGAATTTGAAAACTCCATTTCTCTGACCATTTGTCCAGTTGCCCTCTTCTTTTGGTTTTCCGTTGGGGTGGAGGTCTCTCCAGATTCCGGTGCGGTTGCCGGCGCTGTTATATCTATTTATCTTTTCTTCAGCATAAATAAATCCGTTTCGGTAAGTGATGTTTGAAATAATTCGTCCATCCTCAGCGAATTCTTGGCCTTTACCTTCCTCTTTGTTGTTCACAAACGGGATTATCATATGCAACTCCCCAATAGGGTAAAACGTGCGTGATTCTCCGTCTTTGATATTATTTTTGAAAGTGAATTGTTCTTTGATATTTCCTTTGTCATCAAATACCTGTTCCAGGCCGTTTTTGATGTTTTCGCTGTAAGAAATTTTACGCTCCAACGTAGAGTCTGTGCGGTAAAATGTCCAAACCGAATCAAGTAAAAAGTTTTTGCGATTGCCTTCTGTTTTGAGCCCACCATCCTCGTAGTAGGTTTTCCAGTATCCATCCGGTTGGCCATTGACCATGGTGCCTTCGCTGGAAACCGTCCCGTTTGGATAATAAAATTTGGTGACCTGAGCTTGGGTCGAAAAAGCGAGTATGAAGAGTGGCAGACATGCTGCAAAGATGAACCTCATATTTTCACGTGTAACGTCTTTTTTACAAAGTCTAAGTATATATTCTTTTTTAAAAAGAAATAGTAGTTCTTAATATATGCTGTTAATTGTGTGTAAAAGAACTGGGGTTATTTCTTGGAACGAAAGGTAGTACACATTTGTATGGGATTTGTGAACAGGTTGTTAGGAAATGAATCAAATGTAAATGAATGGTTTAAATAGGATATCAACAGAATGTGGATTTACGTTGGGTTTGATAAGTGGAGTATGTTTCTGTATTGTTAATTGTGTGTTGTGTGGTTAGCAAAAGAGTCAATTCTTTTCATAGTGAAATGGTCATTGTTCATTGTTTTTGTTATCTGCACGAAACAGGGTGTTGATACAAATATTTTTCTTAGGAAGTTTTAAACGTGAAATCACCATAATTCGTCATGAATTGTTTATAACAGGTATAAGTGGCTGTTTGTTAAGTGAATTGGCTGTATTTATCATTGAAACAGACCATTGGTGTAAAGGGCTAATTTCACGTGGAAGGTTCTTTTACCTTTGTTCACATTAAAACTACAATAAAATGACCATACACATTGGATGTGATCATGCCGGTTTTGAGTTAAAAGAACTGGTAAAATCAAAATTGACTGCAGAAGGGATAATCGTGGAAGACCACGGTACTTATTCATTAGAGAGTACAGATTATCCTGATTATGCGCATGCAACGGCGTCGGCTGTTGAGGTAAGTGGGGAACAGGGAATTTTGATTTGTGGATCTGCCAATGGTGTTTGTATGACAGCGAATAAACATGCAGGTATTCGAGCAGCATTATGTTGGACGAAAGAAATTGCCGTTTTAGCCCGTTCGCACAATGATGCAAATATTATTTGTTTGCCTGCGCGATTTGTAACAACGGAAGAAGCCTATGCGATGGTGGATGCTTTTTTAACGACGCCATTTGAAGGCGGGCGTCATCAAAATCGTGTGAATAAGATATCCTGTTGAACTATGAATAAACTCCTTGTTTCTGTGATTATGTTATCCTCGTTTTTTCACGTGGATCACTTGTTTGCTCAGTATAAAGACTCGTTGGCGATGAAATATGCCGCCACGATTACTCCGGATGAGCTGAAAGAACATTTGTATTATCTCGCTTCCGATGCGTTTAAGGGAAGAGATACCGGATCGCCTGAATTGATGCGTGCTGGAGCTTATTTGGCGCAGCAGTATCAAGACCAAGGAATACCCCCCTGTGTGAATGGTGTGTCCTATTTTCAAGAGTATCCATTGAAGCAAGTGCGCTTTGGTGAATCGACGATTGCCTTGAATGACGCACAATTCACATTCAAAAAAGACTTCTACACCTTTGGCGGATTTGAAGCCATTGATTTAAAAGGTGTTGACTGTGTTTTTGCGGGTTATGGTATTGAAGATGCGAAGTACAATGACTACGCAAAAATTGATGTGAATGGAAAAGTGGTGATGATGCTTGCTGGAGAACCTATGGATAAGGCAGGGAACTCCATTTTCACGGGGAACACAGCATTGAGTGAGTGGAGCGATGATTTTCGCAAAAAACGTGACTTGGCCAAATCGAAAGGTGCTAAGGCCATTATGATTATCGATCCAGGATTTGATTTTATCATAGGTCGTATTGGTTACTTTTTAGATCAACCGAATATGGCTTTAGACTACCCCAACGCGCATGCTGAAGACGAAATGGTATTGCCTTATTTCTTTATTTCACCAGCAATGGCCGATTCTTTTTTGAAAGCCAATAAGAAGAAATCATCATCAGAAATATCTAAAAAAATCGCGGCGAAACGCAAGCCAATCACTTTTGCCTTCAAGAAAAAAGTGTCGATGAAAATGGCGATTGAAAAGAAATCGTTTACCTCACAAAATGTATTGTGTTTCATTGAGGGAAGCGATCCTGAATTGCGGGCCGAAGTGGTTGTCATTTCTGCTCACTTTGATCACGTCGGCGAAATGAATGGAAAAATATACAATGGTGCGGATGACGATGGATCGGGCACTGTGAGCGCAATTGAGATCGCCGAAGCATTTATTCAGGCGAAAAAAGAAGGCCACGGCCCCATGCGCAGTGTGTTGATTTTGCACGTGAGTGGGGAGGAAAAGGGCTTGTTGGGAAGCGAATGGTATTCTGAATTTCCGGTGTTTCCTTTGGAAAACACGGTGTGTGATTTAAACATTGATATGATTGGTCGTGTGGATGATGCGCATAAGGACAATGATCGTTATGTCTACGTCATTGGTTCGGATAAATTGAGCACACAGTTGCACGCCATTTCAGAAAGCGCGAATTCGACCTACACTAACTTGGCATTGGATTATACCTACAATAGTCCTGATGATCCGAATCGATTCTATTATCGTTCAGATCACTACAATTTTGCCAAGCACAAGATACCGGTGATTTTCTATTTCAGCGGAGTGCACGAAGACTATCATCAGCCTGGTGATGATCCGGAGAAGATCTTGTACGACAAAATGAGCGTAATTGCCAAGCTCGTTTTCCACACGGCTTGGGAAGTGGCCAATAGAAAGGATCGTTTGGTGGTGGATGTAGAAAGTGATTTTCAAGATTAAGCATAAAAAAACCCTCTCAAGCGAGAGGGTTTTTTGTTTATCGTCAATTGAAAATTAGGCGCGAGGATCGTCAAGAGCACCAGTAGCAGCTTCAGCACCAGCAGGACCTTGATATTGAGCACTGCCAAATCCAAGGATCATCCAAAAAATTGGTCCAAGGAAAATAAGACCCAAAGTAAATCCTACTCCTTTACCGAAACTTTTTGAAATCAAATTGTAAGTCCAGATGAGGAAAATATAGTTGACAATAGGAATCAACATTAAAACTACCCAATATCCGGGCTTGCCCACCATTTTAACCATGATGTATAAATTGTAGATAGGAACAATAGCGGCCCAACCAGGTTGACCAGCTTTTTCAAAGGTTTTCCAAATGGCAGCAATGATCGCTACAACGATGAGTAATAATAATACGATTTGCATAGAAGTGAAGGTTTGTAAGGCGCCTACTCTGTATGGCTTTTCGGCATCGGCCAACCATTTATTCGCCTAAATGGTTAAAGGTTTAGTTGGCCAAATATATTGAAAATCTGAATTTTACCAAATCCACCAGATTTTTCGTGTATCCGAGAAAAATAAAATTGATGACAAACCCGCGGTGAAATGAACTCTGCAACGAAAGTTCTGTTTCCTTTGCAGCCAATTATGAAAAAGAAAACCGCCATATTGTTAGTGAACCTTGGTTCTCCCGATAGTCCAAAGCCAAGTGATGTATATCGCTATTTGACAGAGTTCTTGAATGACCCGCGGGTTATCGATATCAATTGGTTGGGCCGAAAGGTTTTGGTGAATGGTATCATCGTTCCTTTTCGCCACCGAAAAAGCGCGAAAGTGTATTCAAAGCTGTGGACCGAAAATGGATCCCCACTCATCCATTACGGGCGGAAGGTGCAAGAAAAATTGCAAACCAAATTTGATCGAGACGAAACGCGTGTTTTTTTGGGCATGCGTTACCAAAACCCTTCATTGGAATCCGCATTGGAAAGTGTGAAAGAGTGGGGAGCACACAAGCTGATAATTCTTCCTTTATTTCCTCAATACGCCTCGGCCTCAACAGGCTCTGTGATTGAGAAAGCGATGAAAGTCATGTCCGGTTGGTGGTCTTATCCGGAAATTAAAATCATCAATCAGTTTTATGATGATCCGGGCTATATCAATTGTTTTGTGGCTCGCGGAAAGCAGTTTGATTTGAAAGCCTATGATCACATTTTATTTAGCTATCACGGGCTTCCCGAACGCCAAGTAGATAAAGTGTATAAAGACAATAAATGCCGCAATCATAGCTGTGAGCACGAGATAAATGACGAAAACGAGCTTTGCTACAAAGCAACTTGTTACGCTACAACCCGCTCTATTGCTGCTGGTTTGGGATTAACCCCCGATCAATATACCGTTTGCTTTCAAAGCAGACTAGGTAAAGGATGGATTGAGCCGTTTTCTGATAAAGTAATTGAGGAAATGGGAAAGGCCGGCAAGAAAAAACTCTTGGTTTTTTCCCCGGCATTTGTTGCTGATTGTCTTGAAACTACAATTGAAATTGGTGATGAGTATCAAGAATTATTTGAGGAGCATGGAGGAGAAAAAGTGCAATTGGTGCCTAGCCTCAATGATGGGGATGATTGGGTGGAGGCGGTGTATAGAATGCTAGTTTGCTAGTTTGGTGGAAGGAGAATTAGAGATCAAGCGATCGAACTTATTTGAACCAGCTGGAGTAGAGGATATAGTTATTTGCGATACGGTTGATTTCGCCCTCGAATAATTCTTTGGATACCTCTTTCACTTTTTTAGCGGGAATGCCGGCGAATATCGATCCAGACGGCACATGAGTGCCTTCGAGTAGAATGGCTCCAGCGGCAACAATACTGTTGCTTTCCACCACACAATTATCCATCACAATGGCCCCCATCCCGATGAGCACGTTGTCGTGAATGGTGCAGCCGTGCACAATGGCGTTGTGCCCGATACTCACATTGTTGCCGATAGTGGTTGCTGCCTTTTGATAGGTGCAATGAATAACTGCGTTGTCTTGCACATTCACTTTGTTGCCCAATTTGATCGAATTTACATCGCCGCGTACTACGGAATTGAACCAAAATGAGCACTGGTCTCCGGCGACTACGTCGCCTACGATCGTCGCGTTTTCAGCAATATAACAATCCTGACCGAATGAAGGTTCGGTTCCATTAACAGGTTTGATGAGCGGCATAATAGAGATGTTTGATGCGCAAGATAATCACATCAAAATATTATTCTGCCTTCGAAAAAATTTTATTTGCAGAGTTTCCATTTTTGTCGGATAGTCGAATAACATAGGAACCCGCTGATAGCGTTGAAATGTCGATTTGGTTTTTGTTGTAGGCCAGAAATTGCTGCGTGAGCGCAACATTGCCGAGCATATCGATTATTTGCAATGAAAAAACACGGCCGCTGAGTAGTCCGTCTGTTGCGATGAAGAGATCGTCTGAAGCAGGGTTTGGGAATATTGCAAATGAAGAGAGAAGTTCTTTTTCGTCTACTGATAATGTCAATCCACACGTAGAGGCGTCATTAGGATTATCATATATCAATGCATTGTTTTCGTAGTAGCATGTAAGTTGAGGACTGTAATCAGCAATCCCAGCAGTATTGTAATCTCTGATTCCCCTGTTTGAACCGATTCCTTCGATGTAATATCCGTTGTACCAATCGTCTGAAAAAGAGATTTTTTCACGTGAAATACCATTGATTACTACTGTTTCGATATCGGTAATGGTAATTGGTGAGAGTTGGCCAACACTGAAAATTTCGATGACATCATTCACTTGAACATCGAAATCGTAGAGTAGGTACTCTTGGTCGTTTACATAAATATAGATTTTTTGATTTTCTACGTCCTCTCTAATTAATCCAGCTTGGTAGGCTAGGGAAGGGTCATAGGTAGGCGCTTGCATGATACTTGTATAGGTATAATCGCCGTGAACCTCAGTGGCGCCGAGTGTTTCAACGGTGTGCACTAATATCAATCCGTATACATCAACAAACCACGTTTGATCGTTATTTCCGATTAGTGGCTGATATGAAAACCCAAAAATGGACGATGAAATAAGACCAAGGAATAGTATAATTTTTTTCATGGTATTGAACTATAAGTATAAAGGTATGTACTATCAAGACTAAATTAGCCCATATGAAAGTTGCCCTCCTGTTTTTTCTCCAAGTCTTTTTTTTTCATTTCTATGCCCATTCGCAGGCATTGAAATGGAATAATCAACAAGCCCCTGTGCGCTTAATGCTTGTGGCGGATCAAACCACCGAGGAGGTGATTATTTCATCCGAATTTCATTGCACCAATTGGGGAGAAACCGTTCGATTTGGACAACAAGGGTATTCCCCTCAATATAGTGAGTATGCCTATCCTGAGAAGATTTATACCGATGGAAGCGGGGATTTTAAAGTGGGTATCCAATATGCGGTGCAAGCGGGAGTGTTAGATTATTATGGTGAAAGCGTGTTGCTTAAAAGCGACGAACCTTATGTGTACAGCTTTGATGTGCGCACGCTAGTGGCCATGCCAGGTACAGAACGACATTATGAAGACGGTCAACTCAAAAGTATTACGGGGAATAATAAAAACGGCCAGGCTGTGCGCGTTGAGCTAGACGCAAAAGGTGAACCTGTAGCCTTTGGGCCAATCAGCAGTTGGGGAGAGCCTGTAGGCATGTGGAGCTTCTTCAAAGACGGGGTTATCCTTGCTCCGAAAAAGTATTCAGAGGTCGTTGAGGTGTCGTGCTTTTTGGTCGACATGGATAGCGTAGAGTGCAACACACCGGAAGACCCGTATATGGGGCGAGTGCGATGTTGGTACAAGCGCACACCCATAGATCAAATTGATTCTGTTTGGTGTTATACATCAGGTGAAAAAAAACGGGGCCATTCGGCCCCTACCGTGCGCGCAGGAGTGCATTCTGTATTTCTGACGTATGCTGAAGACAGCATTGTCGTTTTTGCAAAAGGCCGCAAGGCGTTGTTATACCCCAATGAAAACAGTTACTTCTATCGAAATATGGAGTTGTTGTTTTCAAAGAAAAAAGAAAAACGGTTTATCCAGGGTTTCGTCGACGCGCATTACAGACTGATTACTGGAACTTATATTATTGGTTTAGATTATACCCAGCCAGGCTTTGCCACAGCGGAAGAATCGAAAGAAACACTTGATGCATTAGCGAAGAAATACGCCAATTTGGGATGGTATTCTGAAAACGGACTTTTTCATGTGAATCTATCTCCAGATAAGGACGAGCAGCAAGCAGCACTTGCAAAATTGAAAGCCGATCCGTTGATTGGTTTTGTGGGACAGGGCTTGAACAGCTCATGGGTGTACGAGACCTATTATCTCTCTAGGAATGTTTATTTGATCGTTCGAGGGACAGGCGATTTCACGAAAATGAATGAAGTAGCGTCAAAGTATGGATTTACGAAAACTCAGCTTTCGGCTTCGTTGCCTTATGAGTATTGCTTCGAATACACGAAGAGCAAAGTGGCCGACGCAAAATTTATAAGTGACTACATGAAAATGGCTCGAGATCCATTTTTTGGAGGTGCTCGCATTGAAATCGTTTCACCGACTGTGGTTTTGGACGCTATGGAAGATTAAGATTGCTTATTATTGGTCCCACAAACCACAATTGAATCAACCTCTATGGAAGCAAAGAAATCGCTGGGTCTTTGGGACTCAACGATGATCGTGAGCGGATCGATGATCGGATCCGGAATTTTCATTGTATCATCAGATATGGCACGTCAACTCTACAGCCCGTATTGGCTATTGGGTATTTGGGTGCTTACCGGTTTGTTGACTCTGAGTGCCGCGTTGAGCTATGGTGAGTTGTCAGGATTATTTCCAAAGGCCGGTGGTCAGTACGTTTACTTGCGTGAGGCGTATGGAAAAGTAGTCGGATTCCTTTATGGTTGGAGCATGTTTTCTGTGATCCAAACCGGCACGATTGCCGCTGTGGGCGTGGCTTTTAGCAAGTTTACTGGGTATTTTCTTCCGGTGTTCAATATGGATTCAGCGAATGTGATCACGGAAATTCCCCTTGGGTTTTATGATTTTAAACTTTATCCCGCGCAGTTGCTGGCTATTGGCACCATCGTGTTTTTATCGTGGTACAATACACGTGGCGTCGAAGGAGGTAAATGGCTTCAAAATATTTTTACCGGAACGAAGCTCTTGGCTTTGTTTGGTCTGATCGTAGCGGGATTTGTTGTTGGTTTCAATCCGGAAGTGTGGGCCGCGAACTGGGCGATTGGATCAACTGCGCAAGCGGTTGATGCTAGTGGAGGAGACTTGTTGATTCCACTAACTTTGAGTGCCACAGTAGGTGCTGTAGCCGCCTCTATGGTGGGTTCGGTGTTCAGCAGTGATGCGTGGAACAATATCACGTTTATCGCGGGCGAGGTGCGTCAGCCGGAAAAAAATATCGGGCGAGCATTGATGCTAGGCACCCTGATGGTGAGTGGCATTTATGTGTTGACCAATGTGATGTATTTGGGTGTTTTGCCGATGGACAGTATTGCGCACGCTCCGCAGGATCGTGTGGGCGTGGCTGCAGCAGAGGCGATTTTGGGAAATAGCGGAACGTATTTGTTGGCGGCGTTGATTATGATTTCCACGTTTGGATGCAACAACGGATTGATATTTTCTGGTGCGCGTGTCTATTATACCATGGCAAATGATGGTCTGTTTTTTAAGAAAGCTGCGACGTTGAATGCGTCAGGCGTGCCGGCGCGTGCTATTTGGTTGCAAGCAATATGGGCATCACTCCTGTGCTTAAGTGGGAAGTATGGCGACTTGTTGGACTATGTGGTTTTCTGCGTGATGATTTTTTATATTCTCACGATCGCAGGTGTGATCATTTTGCGCTACAAGCGTCCGGAATTGGTGCGTACGTATAAAGCCCCGTTGTATCCCGTGTTGCCGATTTTGTATATACTGTTGGCCATGGCATTTTGCGTAGCGCTATTGGTATACAAGCCCAATTATACTTGGCCAGGACTGATCATTGTGTTGATGGGTTTACCGATTTACGCGTTGACTCTTCGCGAGAAAGGATCACGGTAGAGGTTCGAATTCGAGGACAATGCTATTCATGCAATAGCGAAGGCCTGTAGGCTCGGGACCATCGTCAAACACGTGGCCGAGGTGACTGTCGCAGCGCCCACAAAGGACTTCGGTGCGGATCATACCGTGGGTGCGATCTTCTTTGTAGATCACGCTGTTTTTGCGAATGGTTTCAAAGAAACTAGGCCAACCGCATGATGAGGCGAATTTGGCATCAGATTGAAAAAGGTGATTTCCGCAGGCTTTGCAGTAATAGTTACCAATTCCTTCATAGTTCCAGTATTCTCCTGTAAATGCGCGTTCTGTGGCTGCGTGTCGTGCCACTTCATATACATCGGGATCGAGTACCTGTTTCCATACAGAGTCGGCGAGGACGAGTTTGGTGGTGTCCGTTTTGGAATAGTAGGGATTTTTTGGAGAGTTCATGTTTTTTTGAGCGGTTTGATTAGACGAGCAAGTGAATGCTAACGTGGTAAGCGCAAGGAGCGAAAAAAGTGCAAATTTGATCATTGCTTTACATAAACGGTTGTTAGGCATCAAAGTTCACAAAAAGGAATTGGATCTGCGCTTTGCTAACGAAAATTGGCAAAAAAAAAACCCCGTGGAGACGGGGTTGATTTCTTTCGTGTTAAGTGTTTGTTTCTTTGAACTGTGCTCAGAAGTCATTCAAAGGATTGAGAATCGCTCGTACAAAAGTGAGTTCTAGATTAGCGAATTTCAATACGTATTTCGTCGTATTTAACGGTTGTTCCATTTGAGGATGGCGGAAGTTTTATTGTTGACGTGCATTTTAGAGTAAATGTTATAGATGTGTGTTCGGACCGTACCGAAGCTAATGAAAAGCTGATCGGCGATGTCTTGGTATCTGAAACCCTGCGCCAGAAGAGTGAGAATTTCAGCTTCGCGATCAGATAGACCGAATTCGTTTTCTGATTTTCGACTTGTTTTGTCGAAAAAGTTGAGCACTTTTCGGGCAATTGGTCCGGACATGGGCGCGCCACCGTCGATGAGCAGATTGATAGATTCGATGATGCTTGCGGGGGAGGAGTGTTTTACCAGATAACCGCTAGCGCCGGCTTCCAGAGCCTTGAATATATTTTCATTGTTTTCGTAAACCGTAAACATCATCACTTGGGTGTGCGGTCGTTTGGTTTTGATTTTTTTCGTGCACTCTATGCCCGTCATACCAGGAAGATTGACATCCATGATAACGATGTTGAAATCGTTGTTTTCAAAAGCTTCTAAAAATGATTCGGCGTCATCGAAGCCGGTACAGACCATGTTGTCTGTTTTGTTGATTAGAAAGCCATATACATCGCGAATTTCGGCGTCGTCTTCGACTAGGGCAATGTTGAGTTTTTTATTTTCAGTCATACTAAAAACAACTGCCAAAAATATAACTAATATAAAT
>JBMOFW010000057.1:0-14739 GCA_049318685.1 Flavobacteriales bacterium | reverse complement strand
TAACTTTGGTTGGTGCCGGAATCCACGACCATCTGCGATAATCAGTTAAATACTCATATGGGGTGTCGTCATCATCTAAAGCATGAAAACCCAGTTGGAAAGCCGTGTTGCGAATTGTCCAAAAGTCATTCCCGTTGCTCTTACTTTTCTTGCTTTGATTTTCATTGAACTGACCGAATGAATATTCGGCAGTGAATACCAAAGAAGAAAGAAACAGAATCAATAGTATGTTGGTTCTTGAACTGTGCATGCGCTGTAAATTTAAGAAAATCTAAGTATAATTAATCATGCCAACAGTGGGGGAGTGACTATTCGTCGAAAGCTATCCCTTTTCTGTTTACTTTTGATCCATGGATTTCATTGTTGCGAAGTACCGGAAATTGCTACAGTCCATGCAAGACGCCGGTTATGATTTTCAAACGTATAAAGAGTTTTTAGTGAATACGAAGCCCAAGTCTATCGTCTTGAGGCATGATGTGGATTTATTGCCAAAAAACAGTTTGTTGTTTGCTCAAATTCAAGCAGACTCTGGGGTGTCTGGGGTGTATTATTTTCGTGCGGTTCCCGAAAGTTGGGATGAATCTGTGATCAACAATATTGCCGGATTAGGTCACGAGATTGGATACCACTACGAATGCCTCACTACGAAAAAGGGCAACGTGAATGCTGCCTATGAGGATTTTTGCTCAAACCTAAAGCGTCTTCGAGAGTTGGCCCCGGTCGCTACCATTTGCATGCATGGCAGTCCGATGTCTAAGTACGATTCAAAGGATATTTGGAAAAGTTACAATTACTACGACTTGGGCATCATTGGCGAACCATACTTCGATACCAATTTTAACGAGGTATTTTATCTCACGGATACGGGAAGAAAATGGGATGGCGACCGAGTGAGTGTTCGGGATAGAGTTGGGGTAAAGAAGGAACGAAACTTTCACACAACTGATGATTTGATTGCAGCGTTCAAAGAGAGATCTATGCCTGATCAAATCATGTTTACATTTCATCCACAGCGATGGTCTGATGAGTTGATTCCTTGGACAAAAGAACTTGTGATGCAAAACATTAAGAACGTGGTTAAGCGTACATTCTATGTTAAAGGTTAGTATAAAAAGTTTGAAAGTTCTGATTGTGTTGTATGGAATTATCATGCTTGGTTTATACTTATACCCAGGCAGACAGATGATGGCATTTGATGAGGAGCGTTATGTGGGAATTCGCGGTGATTATTTTCTACATTTCTGTGCGTTTATCCCATACAGTATGATGTTCATTCATTACGCGTTTTTGAGAAAAAAGAATGTGCTTTTATATGCGCTATTGGCGCTAAGCTCAGCCTCAATGTATGAGTTGATTCACCTTTTTATTCCGGATAGAAGCTTCAATCTGTTTGATGCATTGTCCAACGCCATTGGGGCATCCTTAGGACTGATTCTTTATTTTGTGCTTGTAAAAATGCGTGTTTTAGACAATGCCTCTCAATAATTGATTATGGCGTTCAGACAACGTTGCGCTGTTTGTCCGTCCCAAAGTGGTGGCGATTGTGGATTGGTTGCTGTGGAAATGGCTTTATAATATTCTGCTTTGATGCGTTCCACATTGTTGCCGACCAATACACTTGCTCCCCCATATTCGGTAAGCGTTACAGGTCTTTCTGTATTCCACCGCATAGTCAAACATGGAGTTCCTAAAACTGTACATTCTTCTTGAAGGCCGCCACTATCTGTCAACATAATGCGCGATTGCATATTCATCTTGAGCATCTCGTGATAGCCTAATGGTTGAAGTAAAGTGATATTGCTCTGAGCTTTTAGCAGCGGGAGAAGTCCAAAATGTTCGAGCTGCTTATGGGTACGCGGGTGAATCGACCAAATCAGGGGCATTTGAATAGCCACATCTGAAATGAAGAATTCGACCAATGCACGAAGCACCTCTTCTTGGTCCACATTGGATGGTCGGTGCAGTGTGACCATCGCAAAGCCATTTTCACCGATATGTGCGTATGCCGTGTCTTCGAGTTTATTGGCCATGATGATTTGATCGACCTCCAACACTTCAGCTTTGTTGCGGTGTTTGATCAACGTGTCAATCATAATATTTCCCACCATGCGAATTCGGTTTTCATCAGCCCCTTCGGCACGCAGATTATTGGATGACATTTCATCCGGTGTTAAGAGTAAATCTGATAATCGATCCGTAACAAGTCGGTTGACTTCTTCAGGCATAGTCATATCACCTGAGCGCAATCCGGCTTCAATGTGGCAAACGCGAATATTTATTTTTTTTGCAGTGACACTGCACGCGAGCGTGGCGTTGACATCACCGAGTACCACTACCCAATCAGGACGATGCTCCAATAGTACTTTTTCGAAGGCGATCATGGTTTGTCCTACTTGTTCGGCGTGACTACCAGAACCAATGCCTAGGTTAATTTGCGCTTCAGGAATATCCAATGATTCGAAGAAAACGCGCGACATGCGATCGTCGTAGTGTTGACCGGTGTGCACAATGATGTGATCAATCATCTGATGACTGGTCTTATTGTGCTCTATGATGGCATGCGCGAAAGGCGCAATTTTCATAAAGTTGGGTCGTGCGCCCACCACGGAAATGATTTTCATGAACGTATGGTTTTCAATACCACATCAATGACTTCATCGCGCACGGCTTTGGCTTCATTGAGGTTGGCTTCGGTTCTATTCGATGTATTGAATTTTTGACAAAGGTCGTTAGGATCGCGCGAAAAGTACATTTTGTTTTGCTGCACAAGATCGCGATCAACGGCAAGCAATTTTTCTCCTAAGAAAAACGAGAACGAGGGCACGCCGAGGCATGCCGCTTCTCGGGCGAAAGTGCCGGCTCCCGTGAATACACCACGAGAAAAATAACACGCATCTAATCCATTGATCGGTTGATCTGGAATAAAGATATTCTTGATCCCGTCTGCGAATGCACGGTCATGCGCATATCGTGGGAGATATAAGATGTTTTCCCCCGCGTCACTCAGCTGTTTAAGCAATGCTGGTGTTATAGTAGCTCCGGCATTTTGTTGAACATAATTGGCCTGAATATTTTCCGGACGTACTACCACATATTGATCAAAAGGAAGCCTTTGTTTGAAACTTGGATCCGGAATGAAATCAGCGAGGTAAACGTGTTCTTTAAATCCGTTGTACTGATAAAGCTTTTTAGTGGAAATACCCTGTCGTGTCAGTATTTCCGTTGGAATGCTCTTGGGGAAAATCGCCTTGGTCACAAATCGCCCATAGGTCCATTGCTTGGCCAAATCATTGTCGCCGAATGCAATCGAAATTTTGCGACGAAGAAATGAAGTCCAGATGGCGCTTTCACTGCCGCATGACAATGAAACATCGTATTGATCGACTGCATTGTATGCGTTGGCGAAGCGCTTCATCAAACCGAGTGCTTTACCTGTCATGCTTTTTCCGTAGTGTCCGCCAATCACCTTATAGGGTAGCTGAGTTTTGGCTTGAAGGAGTTTGAGCGTTTCAGAAAAATCGCGCGCGGTTATGCTATAATCGTATGCACCATGCTGATCTAACCCCCGCTGTATGGCTAAGAGAAAGTGCACTTGAGGGGTGTTGGTGATGTCTATCCAGATATGTTGATTGTGGGTAGTCATATTAGCGGTGCTTTAGAAAACTAAGGAGATTAAAAAAATAAGCAAATCCGGGCTTTAAGTCTCCTTGTGCAAAGAAAGCATTTGTTTTTCGAGAGTGAAATAAGGTTTTGAAATACGTTAAAGGGGAAAGTTTCCCTTTGATGATGGCGACTAGTGAATAGACGGGGTCTGTAAAAGGATTGTACCACATTACTCCTTTTTCAAAACCGAATGAATGTTCAGTCGGTTTTCCTTGTGCATGTTTGAGTAACAAACCAGCGAAATCTACACCACATTCACGTGCAAGGCCTACCCATAGCCATGTACGTGGATTGATTTCAATTAGTTTGTATTGGTTGTCGCGCAAATCGCGCAAATATTCTATTTCACAAATCCCGGTGTAGTTTAAAGCTCTTAATAAACGTACAGATTGGTCATGACACGTTTCGTGATGCACGCTGATGGCTAGTGTAGCGGTGCCAAATGTAATCGGGTGTTCACGAAGTTTTTCACCCATCCAATATGCTTTGATTTCTCCTTCAACAGCGAAGGCGGCATAAGAAACGGTCTTGTTTTGAAGTGATGAAGGAATGACCTCTTGAGTAAATGTTTCGCTAAGTGGTAGCATCTGTTCAATGAAGTGCAGATCCCCAATGAGGTCCTTTTTATCAAATGCGATCAACGCTTTTTTACCCACTTTTTTGTAAAATGTCAAGCCGTATCGGCCTTTGGTCAGTACAGGAAAAGTCAGTGTTGTTTCTTGCGCGTCTTCATGACGATTAAAAAACGCGGTATTGGGTATAGGAACTTGAACGGATTCGGCGACTTTTAATAATTTCCCTTTGTCACAAATGGTATCAATCACTTTTGCGTCATAACCGGGTAGAAGAAAATAGGGTGTAAGGCGCGATTTATTGTTGGCAATGTTGATGACGATATGGTCGTTCGACGGAAGTATCAAACAGTTTTTGATCTCATGTTTTTCGGCGAAATCAATCAGAAAATCAATGAATGCCGGTGTGTTGAAATCAGGACAAATAGCGAAATAATGGCAATGCTTTGAATGAGAAGCAATGCATTTCTTTTTGTCAATCACCCAAGCATGAGCACCGAGTGCGCTCACAGCACGGAGATTGGACAATCCCTGCACATGGCCTTCGATGATTAATACTTCGGGAGATTTCATGGGGCTAAGTTGCGATAAATCAATGATATTTTTCTCGCCGTGGATGCTGCATCGATGCCCAATGCCTGAAGTTTTTCGATTCCTTTTGTTGCGCCTTGGTTTTCGGCGAAATGAAGCGCTTTGATAAGGGCCTCGCTTAATATTTGCGCATCCTGATCACAGACATAACATCCCGTTACATTTTCGAGCAAAAACGCTACATCGCCGACATTCGTGGATACGATGGGCTTATTGCAAGCCATGGCTTCTTTAATCACGTTTGGCGATCCTTCATATCTTGATGTCATCAAGATGACATCGGATGCGATCATGTACCGGATAATTTCGCTGTGAGGACGATTTTGAATGATGTGCAATTCGATGGGCAAATGGCTGATTTGTTGAACAACCTCTTTGGCCAAGTCGCCGTTCTTAGAATAACGTGAAGGATCACCCACAAAAACGATATGTTTTTTGGCGGGGTTGAATTGAGCAAATTGTTTTGCTTCCTCCAAAGTAACGGATGCAAAAAGATCGATATCAACACCGTTGGGAATGATGTCGACGGAGCGCTTGGGTTGCAGATCCTCCGCCATCGACGCGGATTTGACGATGGTGGTAGTCCAGCGGTTATGCAGAAAATAACGCGTGGCCATTTTAAGCCAACCAGTTGTTTTCGTATCACTTCCCATCAACGACACGACAAGTGGTTTTGCCCCCGCCAGCGAAGCCGTGAATCCACAAAACGAATAGTTAGCATGAACAATATCGCATGGATTGGCTTCAAGGAATTTCTTCAATTTAAATATGTGCTTGATGTAGGTACTGATGCCTTTTCCAGTAATAGGAAAATAGATAATTTCCATATCTCCGTATTTGCGTAGAGAGGCCATTTGATTTCCAACTACTACACCCGGCTTGCCATCCGCATTGGCTTTTGAAACAAAAAGCACTTTCATCATGCCTTGTTTTTCTTAAGAAATTGAACAATGCTTTGCACGTATTCTTGTTCTTGATCAAGTGTTTTTTGTTCTATTTCCCACGTGCCATTTCGTTTAATATAATAGTCAGCACTTCGCACAGTAGTGGAGGTTCCGAAGTATATACCTTGATATTCGAAAATATACCCGTGGGTTCCATCGAATCCAAAGTCGATGGAAAAATTAGGGACATTAATTTTTCGATAAAATGCATCAAGAAGATCAAACATGTGCAAAGGAAATTCGGCAGCCGATCCTGCTTTGTAATTGTGACCGCTGCCGCTGGCACGGAAGTCTCCCTCTTTTGTATGGCGTTTGAGGACATAGAAATGATCACCGTAAATAATCACTTTCCAATCATTTTTCAATTCAGGCACAAAAGGTTGTATGATGAATTTTTCGGCGTACATACTATCCGGTTTGTAGCCGGGGTGTTTGCGCTCACGCAATTTTTCTTTCACTTTAATTTTGAGCATCCCACTGGCGGAGATGAGCTTGGCTTTTTTGATGAGCTCGTCTTTTGTATGCGCAAGATGCACACCACGACTCATTGCACCGGCGCTCTTTTTAATCACACATGGAAATTCGATTTGGTTTTCATTCAACGCGAATTGCAATTCTTCCAAGGTCCCGAAATGTTGAGCGTGTAGCGTACGCAATTCTGCTGGAATATGGAGATCGCGGTAGATTTCCATAAATGATTTGTTGTTGTTGGCCCGAAGAAGAGCATACGCTGGAATCACCTGGGCACCTGCCATTTCTAAACCGAGTACAACATCTTCTACATATTGTTTGTAGTGCATACCGATTTCTTCCGAAGAAGTATAAAGCACTATGGCATTTTTCCAACTGGGGTCGCGATGGTCCACCTTATTGAGTGGTACAAATCGGATTGAGAAGCCTTCTTTTTCGAATAATGAGGTTAGGTACTTTTGATCGTAACCGCTGCGGTATGGAGATGATTTCCATTTTGATCCAAAAAAACCTTTGTAATCAGTGAGTAGTGTTAGCTGCATAGTGGTTGGTCTCTAACGACATTCCAAGACCTAAATATAGGAGGATTTGGAGTTTCTCGAAATCGGAAACTGTACTGATTTTGGACAACCGCTCTTCGAATTCTGCGTGATTGATGATTGTGATCGGTTTTAAGCATTCTGTGTGTTGGTTTATACCGCTGAGAATACTTTTATACCACGCAAACGAATCCACAGTTTTAACCACTTTTGTTTTGCGACGCTTTTTCAACTTCCGCTGGATTTGCATAGGAATGAGTCGCAATTTTCCTTGAATACTTACAAGATCTTGAAGTCTGTAGCCCCGATCTACGTGGGTTTGCATCAATTGTGGGGCAATTTGACGAATCTCCTTTGCGTAGTAAGTGTAGAGCTTGAAGTTTTTGTAAAAATTATTTTCGTAAGGCGTCAAATCGGTGAGTGTTCTATTTTGTTGAAACACGCCGGCGATATAACGCAAATCCATATATGGATTGATTAATTGAATCCCATGATCAAAGTGAATCTTGATGAACTCACTATACATCTTGCCATATTTTTCATAAAACAAGAATTTGAATATGTTGCTGTTTTTGGGAGCACCATTGAGTGTGGCTTTTGAGTAGACACTGTAGCGCTCGACTAGGTAAGGCAAGTGCTCCTGTAGTGAGGTCTCGTTGAAAAGCTTGTAATGTGCATTGAATCGAAGCAGGAGTTGTCCAATTTCTTCTTGTGTGGTACACAGTCCAAGTTTTCCGGCGAATGCTGTTAGGGTCACTTGAGACGAATAACTTGGGCCACGTATAATTTCGCTTCCCATGAATCCACAAATCAATTCTGTTCCTTTTGGCAGGTTTTCGCACATGTGAATGAATTGAGGAACATCTATCAGGAAAGGGGTTTCAGGTATGTTTTGAAGTATGTAGTCTTTTTTTGAAGGGATGCTTTGAACGAATTTTTCATCCAAAATCATATCGTGGTGAGTTATTCCGAATTGATCGGAGAGCGCTTTTGCTACTGCTGATTGCGTGTTGTTTGCTTCACCCCATGTAACGCTGTCAAACGTTTTATTTCCGTTTAATAGAGCCGCCAAGAGCAATCGCGAATCAAATCCACCGGTGAGGGTGAGTATAGGTTTTTTGCTTTGCACACTTTGATCAATCGTCAGTACAAGGTCGGTTGATGTGTGTTTTGACGTGCGTGCGTTTTGAATAAAATGCAACCAATCATTCCAATCGAACAATTGTTCAACGTGAAGTTGGGTGGCTTCGATCGTAATTTTAGATCCGCCTTTCACACGTCGAATATGCTTGTTGAGCGTGGCGTCTAGAATGAAGTGGTTGAAGAAGAAATAGTCGTATACAGCGATCTCATCGAGTTCGAATTGATACGAACCATTGTATGTGGTGCTTATAAAATGGTCTTGGCCATGTTTGTATTCGAAGAGCGGAAAACAGCCATACAAATCGTTGAGCACTACGATATGATTTTGGTATTCGAGAATGATGAGTCCGTAGTCGAGATATTCGTTGTATTCGTTCAGGATATTTTGTTCATGCAGTATTCCGTTGCGCACCAGTGATGTCACGCGTGGATTATCGATCACGAGAATACGAAGGGTGCTGTTTTCAAACCCACAAACAACGCGTGAGTTGCTGCGGAGTTCGTGTTTTAACAGATCGAATTGACGCGGGTCGAATGGCAGCGACTTCATATATTATTGGTCTGTGAAATGCGGTTGTGTTCTTGTTGAACCGTAAACAGGATTTGGCCGATATACACACCGATTGTGAGAAATAGAATGGCGCGATAACTCACGAATTGTAAACCTCCCGAAATAGACATGATTAAGCTCATCACCAATACGGCAACGACTAGGGCGAAGTCTTCTTTAATGGCTACAATGCTTGGCTTGTTAAAGTATTTTCGAATTCTTTGTTTGGCTCTTTTAGCCATGGCGAAGAGTTCATAGTAAAAAGCAAAATACAACACGAATCCAAACAATCCGGTACCGTGCAAGAGGATGTTGTAGTCGACATGAAGTTGACGCTCGCGACCAAAATATTTTTTAAATACTTCTTGCGAGTGGAAGGCTTCATTTCCAAATAGGATTTGGAAAATACTGGCATTATTCAATTCTTCAATAACAAATAAGGTTTCTTTGTATCGATTTTCGTTTTCAAGTTCATTCGCTTCAGTGGTTCTGGCTGCAATACGCGACATGATCAAACCAGAAAATTGCACGGCAATAAGAGAGAATAATATGGCCGTAACGACACTGATCTTGATGGATCTCGCTTTATTGGGTGCCAAGATCATATAGATAACGCCGGCCACCCCGAGCGCCAAAATTGCACCACGCTTTACACTCAAAATCACAACAAATAGGGACAGTGCTACGACCGCAGCAATGACCACTTTTCGATAGGGAAGTTGACGTTGATTAAACGCATTAAATAGCACAAGGATACTTAATACAATAACGATGGGAGCAGAGGCTGTCGCTCCACCTTTGTAAAATGAATCTTCTTCGTAAACGGATACACCGAGTTTGAATACTTGGGAAATGGCATAATTGGCAAGTAACAGTACAAGCACCCAGAAAAGCGGCTTCACCAGCACGTGCTTGTGTCTCAGACCTATGCGAATGCCTATGGGAACCATCAGCATGGTGATGGATGTTTTGAGAAATCCGTCGACCATGCTTTCTTGTAGATCGCTTGACAAAAGACAAACGATAAAGAGCATGGTGAGGTAAGTGCTCAGAATGAAATTGAGTTTAGAGGTTGCCCACTTAAAGTTGGCGATGAAATAGACGATGACGGCCATCATAAGTCCTACACGACCAAGGGCTATTGGCGTTTTCAAAGACGTCACAAACCCCATGGCCATATCGAGTACGATGTTGACTATCGGTACCCAAAGCGCAATGAAGAGGAGGCCTTTGTCTGATTTCATCCTATTACTTCGGTTTCGAATTCGTGTAGCAAATTAAGATTTTTCTGCACGAGTTCATCAGCAGTCGAGAAGTCAAAGGTATTGACATGTTGCGCATGGTTCATGTCCAAACCGTTAAGGCGTTTTACCCGGTCAAAATAAATGAAGTTCACGAAGCGCAGAACGTCTGATTTGTCAGGTGTTTCCAAGACTTCGGAATTCAACATAGCCGTTAGTTTTTCAAAGTAGTCGTTTTCATTTTTATGAAAATGCACAAACGGTTGCTTTTTGAAAAAAGCGTCTCCACCGATGAGGACCGGTTTTCCGGCGTAGGCGATCTCCATACCAATGGTACTGCTATATATCAAACCAAATCGCATATGTTCGATCAATGCATAGGAGTCTACTTTATCGGCAGCATCATAGAGCATAATATTTTGCGCATCACCCATCCATGATTTGATTTTATCTCCGATGAAATCAGAGCTAGCCGTGATGAGCTTCAATTCAGCCGGATGAACACGAATAACCAGTTTTGTTGTGATATTGTATTCGCGCCAAAAACGAATGACTTTTTCTATCCAATCATGCATGGATTGAAAATGGGGATTGCGGCCCAATACGGCAGTGTCAAAGTTGAGATTGGTAAACAAGGCTACAAAAGAGGAGTGTTGAAGCTTTTCATCTAAATCATGGCGCTCATTGAGTTTGGCGTACATCTGCTTACCACCGCGAAGTCCCTCCAAGAAATCGGCCGCTTGGTCAGCCATTTCATGAGTAAATGTTTTTTGGTTGAATGTATTCCATTGTTCTTCCCAATTCAAGAGCATCACCTCATTGTTTTTCTTGAATATCCATGAATTAGTGCCCACATAGGTTTCATGAGTCATGTAGTCGATGTTGGCATTTTTGCAATGATCGCGCATCACCGATTCAAAGGCGAGAGTACCGTTGTAGATCATCACTAGATCCGGCTTTTGACCGAGTGAGGCAATGAAATTCACCCAAGCAATACTGTACCGGACATTGGCCTCCAAGAATTTCTTGTACAGGTCGACATGTTCTTTTTTATTCTCAAGCCATCCAACATAAAAGAATCGAAGTACAGATTTTTCGGTAAGCCGTCCAATGGGTTGTTGCTCAAAAGTAAATTGAACACACTCATCCAATGTTTGAATTTCGGCAATCTGTTTTTGTACATGTTGAAATTTGTGCTCATCATGGTAGGCGGATAGATAGCGAATATCGGCCCCTGTTTTTTTAATGATGTGTTTGTAGGGTTGAAAACACGCCGTACAAATACCACCGTCGGTTTCACGGGTTTTCATGATGCGTTCATTGTTGCAAACGGGCAAGTGTCTGTCGCAAACAAGATAAATGCTGCGATACCCTTTCGGCTGAAGATACCGTGCAATCATTGCACTGATAATCAGAAATATGTTGTTGCCGCCACTTAAAAAAGGAGTGACTACAATATTGGGTGAATGGTTGTCGTTTTTCAAAGCACCTTGAAATGCTCTGGAAAAAAGACGGTAGTTGAGGTCTTTTTGAAAGCGTTTGCGCACCCCGGCTTTTTTCAACGTGAAATTGATGGCAGGAACGACTAAAGGCAACAAGCGCGTGCGATCAAGAAAGTGCAAAATAGGTTGTCCAATTTTTTTATATGACTGCAACCGTTTGAGGTAATTGATATTTTGATTCTTGTTGACCGACATATTATTTAATAAAAGGCAAGAATTTCTTGAGTTTATTGAACGGCTTGATGTTGTTGCGTATACCAATATAGGCAATCAACAATACCGAAAGGATACCAATAGGAATATACCAAGCGATGACTTGCCAAGTGGGTAGGAATTTTAAGAAATTCATGAGATAGGTGTTGACCACGAGAATAAAGGACGTTGAGAGAATCAATGTTATATACAACCGAATGAACGCTCGGGCGTTGAGCATGTTCGGTTTTTTCTTGTATAAGTGATAAAACAATAACCCACTGAGGAAGAATTTACCCACTGTAAGGGCGATGGGAATCGCCATGTTGGTGAATTGGATCAGGATGAACATGAGTCCACTTTCCACAATAAAGTTGAATACGATGGCGCGGAAGAGCTTGTTGTATTCTTCTTCTATATACATGGTGCGCGACAGGAAGTTAAGCATCAAGTTGGGCACGAAGCTGAGCGTAAGGATTTGATAGATGGCAAAGGTGAGGTCTACCGCTGCGAGGTCGAACTGACCGCGTTTATAAAATACAAGGATGAGCGCAGGACCGAAAATCATAGCAAGGATTTGAAAGACAAAGGAAATCTTGGACAAGAGATACTCCATTTTGAGCGTATAGGCTTCATAGGCGGATTCACTCTCTTTGCGATGATTGACTTGTTCGATGTATGTGGTGGTGAGAATGGACGACAACATGGCCATTTTGGGCAGTTCTGACAAGGATTTGGAGTAGTTCAATGCGCCTAAGAATCCGGGTTGAAGGTATCTGCTGCTCAGCGTACGTTCCCAAAATGTTGAAAGTTGATTGATGAGTGTTTGTCCGCCAAGGTTGAATACCCGTTTTAAGATGCCTTTGAGTTCATTGATATGTTTTTTCCATTGTACCGATGAAAAAATGTGCGCCAAGGGTATGCGCAGGGTAAACAGGAAAAACACAGCGTTTAGCGTTGACGACACAATTAGCCCTAATGCAAAAGCGGCGACGTCCATGCTTTGAACGGTAGCCACTATAGTGAGAATGCCTCCGGCTTCTGCTATGAGGCTGGAGTACACATAAAATTTGTATTTCCCCCCACTAAAGAGCATATGTTGAAGAGTGGAAACAATAGCGGTGGGAATTCGGGAGATTAAAACGAGGATAGTCAATTCGTAAAAGAGTGCCCATTTCTCAGGGCGTTCCGGATCCACTTCGAATAGATTGGCGAAAAGCGGTGTAGTGAGGAAGTATAGACCATTGATCGCTGCGGTCAGTGCGAGGATGATGGCTAGAAATAGCGCTACGAATGTGGTGTCGAATTGCTTGTCTTTCTTTTGACTTGTCACAAGGATTTCACCTGCGCCTCCAGCAATCATGCTGCTAATGATGGTAGGCACGATTTGCGCTACAAGCAGGATGTCAATGTTGGCCGATATTCCAAGAAAAAAGGCCATGATCAATTGTTTGATAAAGTTACTGCTCTTTATCAAAAGTTGACCAAGGAATAGAAAACCTGAATTTTTTAATTGTGAAGCATTCATGCAGAGGTCTTCAGCATTTTATCGAAGATAAGCACATCTTTCAATTGCTCATCAAGTGATTTCAGTATTTCGAAATCACCATGGATAAAGGCTGATGTCTGCAAAAATAAGCCGTGTTTGTATTGTAAATCTAAACTATCTTCAATGGTTACATCAACAATCGCTACGGTACCATGAAGTTGTTCTTGCAATTTTTCCATGGGTTGCAAAACGAGTTTGCGTTTTGCTGTGAGCACTTCGACTCCCCATCTGCCTGGCGATTTCCAGTTGGCACGGTAAGTAAAAAATGCACCTTGATCTGTAAGTCCCGCACCGGCAAAAATCGCCGGAGTATGCCATTCTACTGCGTCGCCGGCATAGGTGCTCATCGAAATTGGTTTGCCCAACAGGTAAAAGGCCAAATCGACAACATGCGTGGAATTGGCTAAAAACCAGTTTTCTTTTACTCCTGGGGCTTTCTCCAATGGGGCTATCACATGCGACCATTCGGTAAATTCGAAATTCCCTGACAAAGCACCACCGTCTTCTTCGATCATTTGCTTGGCCTTAAGCACTGAGGCGTAAAATCGGCGATTATAGGCAATGTAAAGGTTTGCACTGTATTTTTTGGCTTTCTCACCAAGCGCAACTATTTCAGGTACGGTAAGTCCGCCGGGTTTTTCAACTAAAATAATCTGAGTACCATGCTCCATCAAAGCCACACACGCACCGAACAAATATTCGACCCCAACCGCCACAATGGCTTTGCTGTATGGTTTAGCGGTGTTTTGAAGTAAATTTTCAAGACCTCCCGCTTGGCATGAATGACCTGTTTTTTCGAAGAAAGTTTCGGCGGTGCTTGTAGATTGACAAACAACTTCATAATCCACGTGTAGTGCATCAAGAATGGGTGCATAGTGTTTGGCCATATTGCCGGCCCCAACGAGTAACGTTTTGTTCATGCGTCAAGTTATTGGGAGTTCTGACGAAAGATCGCCGTTGAACAGTTGAAGGAATGCGGTGATGAAGGGCAGATGAAGCGTTTGTGCTTCCATGTAATTAGGCAATCCGGTATTTAACCGATCATACGTTCGGTCGACAAGCACTTTGCTAAGTTCGCCCTGAAAAGGTCCTATGAATGCGTATGATTGGTTTTTTTCCGGGTTGTTCTGATATAATAATTCTACGCGAAATTCGCGCCCTTCAGTGATATCGAAGCGTAAAGGTCCTTTTTCAATGATAACAGCAATGGGTTGTGATGGACCATCTACACAGGTGATGGTGCAGCGATCTCCTTGCTCAGAAGAAGCTTCGAGTGTGCCGTTGAATTCAATGTATCCTGCACGTTTACTTTCAAAGTAGGCAGGATCAATGTTCGCAGTGGAAATATGGGTTGGTGCATGTCCTGTGATGAAATAGAACATGTCTAGAAAATGCAATCCGTTGCAACCCAACCCCCAATTGTGGCCATTTACGCGCATTTGGGTTGTTCCGGTGTACGACTCGAGTTGTTCTTGAATGAATTGATACGCTTCATACATACGGCGAGGGTGATTCACCGTGCATGGAGTGTTTTTATCCTCGAGCAGTTGGTTGATCCGTTCGTACTGCACTAATTGTGTGAAGAGTACTTTTTCTAAAATTAAATGACCGACTGTTGCATGCTCGAGGAGCTTTTCCGTCAGCATAGCGCGCACTCCGGCACTGGTGGCAATTATGCAGAGGTCGATTACTTTTGGCAATTCATCGATGCTGCTAAGCCATGTGATGGGATGTTGATGCGCAATTTCTGCGGCGCGTTCTTTCGCTGTTTCAACCGAATGA
>JBMOFW010000056.1:0-14973 GCA_049318685.1 Flavobacteriales bacterium | reverse complement strand
TTTGGTCATTGTTGAGATCGTCCCAGCGGAATTTATTATTTAAATGTGGATGGTTGGTTGTATTGGTCGAAGAGAAGACACCAGTGCCATCATTTTGGAGGATGTGCATTCTATCGTCTTGTGAGCGCATTGCTAGGTCTATAAACCCATCTCCATTATAGTCAACTTGAGGGTAGTATGCAAAATTCGTCAAGGGTGATGTTGTTTCACTCAGAGAAATTTGTTGTATCAGTTCAAATGAGTCAGGTGTAGTTTGGAAATACACTTCAATGCCTGTCGAGGTGAAATTGGCATAGTCCATTTTTTGGTCATTATTCCAATCACCAATTTCCGGTATGCTGTATTCATCCGTAAGTACAATACCCTCTTCAAATATACCGTCCCCGCTGTTTCTTTGATAAAGCACTACATCGTTGCTTTTATACACGATATCATCGAGGCCGTCAGCATCCATGTCGATGAAACGGATATATTCAGAGAGGTTTGTTGTCGCGGAGAACGTGTTGATCAATTCGAACTCCCCTGAACCGGTATTTCTGAAAATATGAAATACACAAGTGGACGGCGAAGAGGAGTTGAGTCCAAATCGAACGATATCCGGAATATCATCCCCATCAATATCAGCCAATTTTGTTCTGGGAATGGAGGCATCAATGCTTGGATAGGTGATGAAGTCCCCCAAGCTGAAATCGACATTCGGAAAATACCCACTACTCAAACTAATGTCGGTGTATCCGTCTTGGTTGATGTCTTGGTTTTCTAGGTCAGGTGAATAGGTTAAAGAGAGCGGTTGAATAATGAGATGGTCGAATCCATCTTCATATCCTGGATAGATAAAGAATTGTAGTCCGCTATACCCGAAAATGTCCTCTTTGCCATCATTGTTGAGGTCGGCGTAGC
Source organism: Flavobacteriales bacterium (assembly GCA_049318685.1). Lineage (GTDB taxonomy): Bacteria > Bacteroidota > Bacteroidia > Flavobacteriales_D > Sanyastnellaceae > JAIXWP01. The sequence goes on along the minus strand of JBMOFW010000056.1, from coordinate 14,073 downwards.
CGAAAAACCCTGTGCGCGATCCGGGATTGAGAAGCATAGGGTCTGCAAACTGAGCATTAGACCAAAACGAAATGAAAATAATTTGTATAAAAAGACCACAGATGCGATAGTTCATGCTTTCATGTGTTTGAGTGGAAAGATAAACATTTCCCCATCAAGTGTATCGATCCGACGAAAGATGGAATGCGACAATAGCTATCTTTGCCCCTCGGCCCTGTAGTTCAATGGATAGAATAGAAGTTTCCTAAACTTTTGATTCGGGTTCGATTCCCGACGGGGCTACAATCTGTGTTTACACATGGTTTTCTTTGGAAGTATTAAAAATTGTTTCTTCAAAAACGTTCTTTTATTCTGTTATAGTCGTACTTTGTGAGTTGATTTAGTTGCTATGTTTTCAAGAAAAAAAGTAAAGCCTTCTGCTAGTGCCCATCACGCCTTCGAGCTGAATGGTGGACTTCTTCATAGAAGGTTACTTTTGCCTATTGCCATATTGGCCGTTTTTTACACGGTTGTCAATGTGTGGTTAGATCTTCATTTGCAAGCTTACTTGGCCATTTCGGTGGTGCCAGCAACGGCTATTGCGTGGTGGCTTGATAATGTTGGTCAACGTTTGATTTCTCAAATCTGGATTTTCTTCGATGTCATTCTCGTCATTTTGTTCATTGGTGTCGTTGCCCCAAAGGACACCTATATTTACTTGTTTTATTTTCCAATTTCACTAGGTGCGTTGATTATTTTTCAAGGAAGAAAAAAATGGATTGGTTATCTTATTTCTTTTATCTCTTTTCTAATCATTCTCTTCTTGCTTATTCTGGATCGCAATGAGTTTGTTGGCTTGAGAACTGTCAGGGGAAATGTTGAAATCGAACGCATGACCAACGTTATTGGCGTTTTCATTTTTATTTTACTCGAGTTGCGCTATCTGATGCGAATCAATGAGCATGTTCAATCGGATTTGATGGATAAAAAAGTTCAACTCGATCAAAGCGTAGAGCGCCTCAAATCAAGTATTTTCGTTCGTGAACGCATGATGTCCATTTTGGCCCATGATGTTAGGTCTCCATTAGCCTCTGTTCAAGCATTTTTGGAATTATTGGAGAATGATGGTTTGAGTCAGGACGAGCGAAAATCGATGATTGAAATGCTGCGCAGCCAAACAGACAAAACATCAAAAATGGTGAATGATGTGGTCCAGTGGGCACGCTCGCAAATGGATGCCATATCATCTGTCCCGATGCGCATGTCCTACGACGAATTGTATGCTTTAATCATTTCGGTTTCCGCCATGTTTGAATTGCCTTATGAACGCGGAGAAATTGTAGTACATAAGGAGTTCAGCGACACCGGATTTATTTCGGTGGATAAGAACATGATGGAATCCATCCTGCGTAATTTGATTAGTAACGCGGTAAAATTCACGAATGACGATAGACTCATTGAAATTACGTTGAAAAAAACCAAGACCGGTATTCGCGTCGAAGTGGCAGACAATGGCGTAGGGATAAGCGAAGAAAACATAGAAAAAATTAGACAAGGCATCTCATTCACCACATCAAATCAAAGTCGATTAAAGGGTATCGGAATGGGAAATCAAATCGTTCAAGATTTTTTGCATCGTCACAATACACAGCTAGAGGTGAATTCTATACAAGGTGAAGGAAGTGTTTTCGCCTTTGAATTGCATGAGAGCTAATGGGTCAATCGACCAACCCGCGCCGCCTTTATTTTTTGCCTCAACAATATTCGGAAGGGCTTTTCTATTTTGGCAAGGATTGTATCTTTGAAAAAAAATAGCTCCTGTCTTCTCTTGCCGCGCATACGATACCCGCACGACTCCATTTCATCGATTTGGCACGTAGCTTTGCTGTGCTGATGATGCTGGAGGGACATTGCACCGGCAGAGCTTTGGATCCGCAATACCGCGACTTGGATAGCACGATTTATTCGGTCTGGTTTTTCATTCACAATATCACATCACCACTCTTTTTTACTGTTTCAGGAATCATCTTTGTATATCTCCTATTGGGGAAATCGGATGGATCATTTTTGAAAAATGAGCGCGTAAAAAAAGGCCTGAAACGTGCCGCAGAATTGGTGATTTGGGGCTATTTATTGCAGGTGGATGTACTGGCAATTTATCGCGGCGTAAGCGGAATTGAGGAATATGATTGGGAATGGATTCAAGCGTTTCATGTTTTGCAATCAATCGGTGTGGGTATTCTGGTATTAATCGGTGTTTTCGCTTTGTACAAAAAGTGGTCGAAAATTCCGCTGCACATGCATTACTTAATTGTCGCCGCCGTATTTTTTTATTTCCATTCAGAATTGGCATATCATATTTATATGCACCCAGGTAAGCACGTGCCCCAAGGCGCCCCGCAATGGGTGCAGAATTTTTTCTACGGACCCTTCTCTGATTTTAGCTTTCTTCGTTACTTGCCTTTTGTACTTGTTGGAGGTGCAATTGGTGCACTTTACAAAAAAAATGAACACCGTATTTTCGATTGGATGTTTATCGCTCGATTCATTGCCATTGGATTGATCCTCGTTGTTTTTTCAGAACGGCTCATGTGGTTGTTGGATCAAGTGATGTATCATGGTTTGGATTCAAGACGTGCTATTTGGGCCGCCAATGCTGTTCCTCTTCAAGCGATCGGGGTGGTGCTACTTTTTTTATCATTACTCATGATTTTGGATGGACGTGGTTGGGTGAAAAATTCATTGTTTGTGCGGGTAGGGCAGAATACATTTGTGATTTATGTAGCGCACGTCATTTTCTTATATGGAGGAATATTCGGTTTTGGCCTCAGCACTATGCTATTCCTCAACCAGTTCAATCCATGGGAAACCGCGGCAATAAGCACAGCATTTATTCTCTTTTTCATTGCCTTTGTTTGGTTCATTGAAAAGCTTCCCGCGCGGTGGAGGAGAAGTTGGATTTTTGGGTAAACGATAGTAATACTATCTTTGCGCCATGAGTCTAGAACAAACATTACTTCAACGCGGTATCAACGCCTGCGAATTGTGCAAATCCACTGAAAATCTTTCTGTGTACGATGTACCACCCACTTCAGATCATACGGCCGATGATGCCATCATGGTGTGTGGAAAATGCTTGGCACAGTTGGAAAAGAAAGAGGAATTGGATGCTGCACATTGGAGTTGTTTGAATGAAAGCATGTGGAGTGAGCACGTTCCCGTGCAAGTGGTTTCTTGGAGAATGTTGAATCGATTACGCAATGAAACCTGGGCTGCCGATGCGATCGACATGATGTATCTCGTCGACGAACATCTAGAATGGGCCAAAGCTACCGGTGATCATGAAGGTAGTGCTGATGTTGAATTGCACCGCGACTGCAATGGCGCGGTGTTGCAGACGGGCGACAGCGTTGTATTGATTAAAACACTTGAAGTAAAAGGATCATCGATTAGCGCCAAAGTAGGAACCGCGGTAAAAAATATCCGCGTAGTAGCCGACAACATCGAGCAAATCGAAGGCAAGATCGACGGTCAACAAATCGTGATCTTGACCAAGTTTGTAAGAAAGAGCTAAGGGTTCAGAGTTCAGGGTTCGGGGTTCAGAGTTTCGATTTTTGAGTGGAGAATTACTCCTTGATTTCTTCCATCTGACCAATCATTATTTTAGCGAGAAGCTGGGTCCCCGAGCGTCGGGAGCGCAGCGACCAAAGTCGAGGGGTGGTGCGGTATAGGAGATTTGCCCAACCTCCCAACTTCGCTGTATCTTTGTCCGGTGTCTGAGCTTCATTCGTTTTTGCCTTTTTTCAATCGATTCCAAACGTCAATCGAAGGGATTGCGTTGCCGGAAAAATTCAATTATCCATTTTACTATGTGCCCCATCCGCTGGCGACGATCGCTGCAGATGAATTGAAAAATTATCTTGCGACCCAATCGGATTGGGAACACAATTTCGGATTGGAGGAAGGCCAACAGGGAATCACTATAGGCAAAATGTTTGGTGTGTTGGTGGTGAAAGATCCCATGGGTCAACTCGGCTATATCTGCGCTGTATCGGGCAAATTGGCTGGGCACAATCAGCATTCCAAATTCGTTCCCCCAGTATTTGATATTCTACTAGAAGATGGTTTCTATCGCAAGGGCGAAGCCATCGTGAGTGAAATTAATTCACGAATTGAACAACTCGAAAAACAACAAGACTACATCCTTGCAGTGCAATCATTGAGTGATGCGCGCAAACAGTCGGAGCAAGAATTGTTGTCGTTGAAAAAACAAAGTAAGACGCAGCGCGAACAGCGACACGAACAGCGTCGCATTGCAGAACAAGAGCTGATTGGCGAAGCTTTGGTGACCAAACTCATGGAATTGGATAAACAAAGCATTGCAGAAAGTTATCAGATCAAGCATACGACCAAAGCTTGGAAAGAAAAGATCGCGGTTTTGGAAAATCAGCTTGCTGCGTTTAAACAAGAAATTGATGTTCTGAGGGAAGAACGTAAGACGCGTTCTGCGGCGTTGCAACAAGAGATTTTTGATCAATATTATTTTGTCAATCGCGCTTTAAAAAAGAAAAGTTTGGGCGAAATTTTCAAACATACGGTTGAAGGAAAACCCATCGCCGGATCCGGCGAATGTGCCGCACCGAAGTTGTTGCAATATGCGTTTTTGAATCAACTGGAGCCTATAGCCATGGCGGAGTTTTGGTGGGGCGAATCACCAAAATCGGAGATACGTGTACATGGTCATTATTACCCGGCGTGTAGGGGAAAATGCGAACCCATTCTCGGTCACATGCTCGTAGGCATGGATATCGATGAAAATCCAATGCTCGCCAATCCTGCGGAGGGCAAGGAGTTGAGCATAGTTTATGAGGATGATTATATTGTTATTGTCAACAAGCCAGCGGAATTTTTATCCGTTCCCGGTGTCAATATCAGTGACTCGGTACTGACCCGATTGCGCATATTGTATGCGCGAGCTACTGGTCCTTTGGTGGTGCATCGTCTCGATATGTCTACATCGGGTTTGTTGGTGGCGGCAAAACGCGAAGAGGTCTATAAACACTTGCAACGCCAGTTTACCAATCGTCAAGTCAAGAAGCGCTATGTGGCCCTATTGGAAGGAGATATTGTGGGGGATGAAGGTGTCATCGAGTTGCCCTTACGCGTGAATCTGGAGGATCGTCCGCGTCAAATGGTGTGCTATGATCACGGCAAGCCGGCAAAAACACAGTGGAAAGTAGTGGAACGGAAAGATGGTCGTACACGTGTACATTTTTATCCGGTCACCGGCCGCACACACCAATTGCGTGTGCACGCAGCGCACGCTCTCGGGCTAGGTATACCCATCGTGGGAGATGATCTTTATGGAACGCGCGACGAGCGCTTATTTCTCCATGCCGAATGGATTGAATTTCGTCATCCCATCACCAAGGAAACGATCAGTGTAGAATTGCCCGCGGAGTTCTGAATCTTTATGCCCCTTCACCGCACCGCCTCTCGAGCGAAACCCCAGGGTCCTCGAGCGTAGTTTTGATGAGCCTTTAGGCGAGTCAAAACGAAGTCGAGAGGTGTTCCGGGTTTGGAGCTCCTCCATGGCATCCCCTCAGTCGAGAGGTGTTCCGGGTTTGGAGTGCTTCTGTACCCGCTAAAGGAATAAAATAGTTACACCCGGTATCTCGTTTTGTTCTTTTCTCCTGTGCTTTTGAATAAAGCGAGTGCGAGGCCTTTTTTGAGATCACGACTCGCTGTGGCCGATGATATGTCTTTGAAGATATCCATGTAGTCTTTGCGACTAAATGATTTATAACCTAGGCTCAAGAAATGTTCTAAGCGATCGATGTCTGTGAATGTTCGGTTGTTGTAATGGAGTAATTCCTCCAATGATTTTTCGATTACGCCGAGCATATATTCAATGAAAGGTGTCGATTTGCCCATATTGTCGCTTTGTGCAAGCGCTTTATAATAGGCCGACTGTGTCTCACTGATGAGTGTTTCAAAAGGCAAGAATTCAAAAACAGGATACTCTTTCAGTAGAATCACAGTCTGCCAGAGTCTGCCCATTCTCCCGTTGCCATCTAGGAAAGGATGAATGAATTCCAATTCATAGTGAAACACACAGCTTTTTATGAGCGTCAGTTCGTCTTTGTTTTTCAAATAACCGAATAATTCATGCATCAAGTGAGGAACCCGCTGATATGGCGGAGCGATGTGTTCCACATATTCGCCTTTGACAATGCTCACGCCTTTATTTCTGTAATTACCTGCACCATCGACTAAGCCCTTCATCAGGTGAGCATGCGCTTTGAGAAAGCTCTTTTCCGAATCGAATTTGTAATTCATGAGGTCGTCATAAACACGAATGGCATTCACCACTTCAAGCACGTCCTTTTTTGGGCCAATAACGCGTTTTTGTTCAACCAGCGCGGTGATTTGCTCCTGAGTCAGTGTATTGCCTTCAATAGTTAATGAAGAGTGAATTGTTTTAATACGATTTTGCTTTCTGAGTTGCGGCGATTGGCGCGTGAGGTAGTTCGCGTTCACTTCACCAATTTTTTCCGAAATCGAAGTGATGCGCTTCAATATCGTCGGTGTAATATCATAAGGGGGTTTCATTGATACTATCATATGATACTATCAAAGGTAGAAAATTTTCTCCAATTCTCATTATTTTACATGAATCATCTTCTGATTCAAACCATCCCTGCGGTCGAGATGCAGTCCGAGTTTATTTAGTTGTTTTTGTTCAACACCTCTTAGCGCGGTTCTTATCGGCAGGCATCGGTCAATCAGCCCATTTCCTTGCATCGGTACGGAAGCATAAAAACACCCTTGGCGGTCACTGTCCAAGGGCAGATTTCTCGATTGTTCTAAAGAGCAGGTTCTCCTTATTCCTCACTCCTCATTCCTTTCTCCTATTTTCTTATCTTAGCGCGGTAACCAAGCGAACCGCCATGTCTAAGAATATTAGTAAGCTCTCCGGTAGGAACGGGCTCGATAACAACCTGTTCGAACGCCTCGGACAAGCAGCTGCTGCCGATGGAACTCCTTCTATCGAAGCGCTCAACGAAATTCGTCGCGAATTTCTCGTCGGAAAATCAACTGTATATGGCGCCGCTTCGTTCTACGATTTCCTCCGCGAAGAAAACCGCGGCAAGAAAGCATACGTTTGCAACGGCTCCGCTTGCCGCACCGCGGGTACGCAAAAAGCGGTGCACGAAAAATTGAAGTCTCATTTCGCAGATAACGAAATCGGCGAAATGTGTTGCCTCGGAAGATGCCACGAAAACGCCGCCTTCCACGTGGACGGTCACAATTACTCAGGCGCGGACATCGATGCTTTTGTTAAAACGAATACACTGCCAACAACGGAGAAGTACAACGTTGGCCATTTGGGAACGCCTATCCTCACAGCGCCTTACGGCGAGGTGGACGCATATTACGCGATCTGGAAAAATTGCTTGAGTCGCTCACGAGAAGAATTGCTCGCTGAGCTGAAAGACTCCGGTGTACGCGGCCGCGGCGGTGCCGGATTTCCTATGGCGTTTAAATTGGAGTCGTGTAAAAACACACCAGGCGACGAAAAATACATCGTCTGCAATGCCGACGAGGGCGACCCGGGTGCATACAGCGATCGCTATATCATGGAACAACGCCCGCATCATTTACTTATGGGAATGATGATCGCGGGATACATTATCGGTGCGAATCATGGGGTAGTCTATATCCGAGGCGAATACCCGGAATCAGTCACCATCGTACAAGAGGCGATCAACGACCTCATGCAGCGCGGCCTCATCGGTGAAAATATCTTGGGCTCAGGTTGGAACTTCTATTTCAAAGTCATCAAAGCGCAAGGGGCATACATCTGTGGTGAAGAAACGGCTCTCCTTTCTAGCATTGAGGGCCAACGCCCAGAAGTACGCGTACGTCCTCCGTATCCGACACAGCATGGTTTGTTTGATATGCCCACAGTAGTGAACAATGTGGAGACTTTGGCCTGCTTGCCTTTCATCATGAAACATGGCGGGAAACACTATGCATCCATCGGCACGGCGAAATCGACAGGAACAAAATTGATTTCACTGGATGGCCACTTTAATGCACCGGGCATCTATGAGGCAGACATGGGTACGCCTTTGCGCACAGTGATTGATCAACTCGGCGGTGGCTTCCGCATTCCGGTGAAAGCGATGCACATTGGAGGTCCACTCGGCGGATTGGTGCCTATGGAAAAAATTGATGCGCTGAGCATCGATTTCGATTCATTTGCACGTGAAGGATTCTTGCTGGGACACGCTTCCGTGGTCTGTATTCCCGAGAATTATCCATTGATTGATTATATCAAACATCTCTTCCAATTTACCTCACACGAAAGCTGTGGTAAATGTTTCCCTTGTCGCCTTGGGTCGAAGCGCGGCGCTGAAATGCTGGAGAAGGCAGTGAATGAAGATTATAAAATTGACCGTACACTTTTCAATGATTTGATCACCACCATGGAGATCGGTTCGCTGTGTGCGTTGGGAGGTGGCTTGCCACTACCAGTGCGCAATGCATTGAAGTATTTCGATGCGGAACTGAAAACGTATTTCCAAGGGTAATAAAATTCAAGAACATGAAAGTAATGGGTGCTACACACGATACAATTGGGCCGAAAAAAATCGCCTACATCAACAATATACCATATGATATTGAGGAGGGAGAAACCATACTCGCTTTGCTGCGACGCAATTTTGGCAACGACGCTGTGCCAACCCTTTGCGATGCGCCTAATCTCGATCCGTTTGGATCTTGCCGTGTATGCAGCGTAGATGTGGCTTTGGCAGAAAATGGTCCGGTAAAAACGCAGGCTTCTTGCCACACACCAGTGATGCCGGGTTCTTACATTTATCCGGATTCTGAGCGTGTACAAAAGTTGCGAAAGAATATTGTGGAACTGGTCTTGACAGATCACCCATTGGATTGCTTGACTTGCGAAGTCAATAACAATTGTGAGTTGCAAACAGTAGCCGCCCGAGTGGGCATTCGGTCGGTACGCTATCCAGAAGGAGAAACGCATACAGATCGGAAAAAAGATTTGAGTCATGCGTATATGACGTCTGACTTTTCGAAGTGTATCAACTGTTTCCGCTGTGTGCGTGCCTGTGATGAAGTGCAAGGGGAAATGGTGTTGAACATGGCCGGACGCGGGTTTGATAGTCATATCATCAAGAGTTTTGAATCGAATTTTAAGGAGTCGGATTGCGTAAGCTGCGGTGCTTGTGCTCAAGCTTGTCCAACATCGGCAATCAGCGATATTTTTGAATCGAAGTCGGTTGTGGCTGATGAAAAAGTGCGCACCGTGTGTACCTACTGCGGTGTGGGCTGCAACTTGGAAGTGGCCGTAAATGGCGGAAAAGTAAAGTCGATTCAAGCACCTTACGATGCTGAAGTGAACCAAGGCCACACGTGTTTGAAAGGGCGTTTTGCGTTTTCATTCTACAACCATCCGGAGCGTTTGCGCACGCCGTTGATCAAACGCAATGGTGCATTCGAAGAAGCGACCTGGGATGAAGCGTATGATTATATAGAGAAGGAATTGATACGTATCAAAACGGATTTCGGTCCGGATTATATAGCGGGTATTTCATCAGCACGATGCACGAATGAGGAGAACTATCTCATGCAAAAATTCATTCGCGCGGTAATTGGCACAAACAATATTGATTCTTGTGCACGCGTGTGTCACTCGCCGACGGCATTGGGCATGCAACGTACGTTTGGTACGGGTGCTGCGACCAATAGCATCATTGATTTGAAATATACCAATTGCATCATGGTGATCGGCGCGAACCCGACTAGTGGTCACCCGGTGACAGGTGCCAAAATCAAGCAGTTTGCGATGAAGGGCACGAGCATCGTAATCGATCCACGCCGCACAGAGTTGGCGAAATATGCTACTTATCATTTGCAATTGAAGCCCGGTACGAATGTGGCCATGCTCAATATGCTCTTGTATTTCATCATCAGCGAAGGATTAGAAGACAGAGGATTTATTGAAAATAGAACAGAAGGTTTTGAAGATTTCAAAAACCATGTATTGAGTTTTGATATTGATGAATTGGCGAATATCACCGGCGTCTCGAAAGACTTGGCGCGCAAGGCGGCGATCGCTTATGCTACTGCCGGCAATGCAATGTCGTTTCATGGTCTAGGTGTGACCGAGCATTCTCAAGGAACCTTTACCGTGATGTTGATTGCCGATTTGGCGATGATCACCGGCAATATCGGACGACGTGGTGTTGGAGTGAATCCGTTGCGTGGACAAAACAACGTACAAGGCGCAGCCGACATGGGTTGTCAGCCGCACCAAGGGGCGGGATATTTGGATGTTACTGATCCGAAGAATCATCATTTGTATCAGGATTTCTATCATGCCAAATTACCATTGCATATCGGATATAAGATTCCACAGATGTATGATGCGGCCATAAGTGGAAAGCTGAAAGCCCTATGGCTTATGGGTGAGGATAATGTGCAGACGGATCCAAATACCAACCATGTAAAGCAGGCGTTGGGAAGTTTGGATTTGCTTGTGGTGCAAGAATTGTTCATGACCGAAACCGCGAAGATGGCGCATGTGATATTGCCCGCAGCGTCGTTTTTGGAGAAATCTGGAACCTTTACCAATGGCGAGCGCCGTATTCAACGCGTGAATGCGGTGGTGCCGCCCATTGCCGGAACAAAGCCCGATGGCCAAATCATTGTGGATATGATGAAACGCATGGGCTATGATCAAGCTGATTATAATCCGCGCGTGATGCTCGAAGAAATTTCGCAAATTGTGCCTTTCTTCGCCGGTGTGAAGTGGGATGAATTAGGCGAGAATGGCAAGCAATGGCCAGTATTACCGGATGGTTCGGATACGGAGATTTTACACACAGAGTCGTTTAAAATAGGCAAAGGCCGCTTCCAAAAAGCCACATGGAAAGAAACTGTGGAGCTTACAGAACACAGTGCTAATTTTCCGTACATCCTTACCACCAATCGTGAGTTGGAACATTACAACAATGGAACAATGACGCGGAGAACCAACAATGCTAAAATCCTCACAGAAGACGTATTGATGATTAATCCGAAAGATGCGGCGAAACACGCTATTCAAGATGGGGATATGGTGTGTGTGATAAGTCCACGCGGAAAAATTGATGTAAAAGCGCGATTGACCGATGAGGTGAAGCCGGGCGTCATGTCATCGACCTTCCATTTCCCAGAAATCAAGATGAATGATTTGACATCGAGCATTGCGGATAGTGACGCGATGTGTCCGGAATACAAAGTGGTAGCGGTGAATGTGCGTAAGTCAAAAGGCGTGTACAAGACCCAATAACGGCGTGTTGTACCCTGATTTCGGTCATTTTTTGAACAAGTAGCGAATTATTTAGTTAGTTTTGGTGTAAGTGGTTGAGCCCCTAGAATTTAATACACACTAAAACTAATTGTCCTATGCTGAATTTCTCCTCCGCCAGCACCAGGATCGTCAACACCCGACGTGGTGTTATCGAGTGCATGGAAATTGCCCTTGGCGATCGTTATGCAGAAGTAGATCTTATTATTCTGCACGCTTCTATAGGTCATAATTTTAAAGAAATGGTCGAGCAGACCCGTGAATTGGCGCCCAAAGCGCGTATCGTCGCTGCCTCATGTTGTGGAGTTGTCGGTCGAGAAGGCGTGAGCGAATCGATGAAAGATATTGCGCTTATGGCTGTTACAGGTGATGAGTTTGCTATTGCCCATGTCGACCAAATCTATGGTCACAATTCTTATGAAAAGAGTCTGGAAATGGCGAAATCATTGAGGGCACAAAAAGAAGGAATCAATATGATTTACTTTTTGGGTTCGGGAATCGACATTGCGAATGACCGTTGCATACAAGCATTTGAAGAAGTTTTTGGCGAAGGGGTGACCATTTTTGGTGCAACCTCTTCTGATAACATGAAGGGCTTTATCAGTTTTCAAGCTGTTGATGATGAGGTATTCGAGCACGGAGCGTATGCCGTTGGATTTTGTGATCCATCATTAAAGGTAGAAACACAAGCTACACATGGTTTTGTGGCTGTGGGTGAGCCTTTGGTAGTCACTAAGTCTACCGGCCACATTATACATGAATTGAACGGCAAACCCTCTTGGGAAGAGTATTTGCGCCATCTTGGTTTGCCTTTAGAATCGAATTGTGGTGACTCCATTCCAATCGGAGCATTGGGTGAAAAGCTTTCTCCTGAATTGGCAAAAGAATATGGCAATAACCATATTTTGAGAGTAGTTACAAAACATGATGGTTCGGATATGTATTATGCGACCGAATGTTCAGTCGGTACTGAATTATGGTTGACTACGCGCGATGAGGAATTGATCTTTACCGAAATGGATCGGATGGTAAGCGATATTGTGAATCGTTCTGCGGGAGCCACGCCGGTGGCTGTTTTTCACGCAGACTGTTTGGCGCGAGGCCGATTCTTATTCAATCGAATTATCAAAGAAGAATTAGTGGGTAAAATGCAATTTCCATTTTATACCAATGGTGAATGTCCTCCATGGTTGGGTATGTACGGATTTGGCGAGTTTGCGCGGTTGGGGGGTAAGAATACTTACCACAACTACACCACAGCGTTGTATGTTATTTATCGCTCTTAATGCTGTAGCATGAATCAATCTGGGAGTTATGAGGATTTACTGAAGCAATATCGCGAGTTGCAATTACGCATCACGCGGTTTTCTTTTGTGGAGCAGCAATTGATCAATACGCGTGATCGATTGGATCACGAGTTGGTGATGTATAAACGTCTCAACAAGTTCAATCAGGATGCGTTGGAAGAGATGTCGGAAGATACCTTTTTAGAGCTTGTTGCTGAGGCCATCATTGATATTTTCGAAATTGAATGTGCTTTTGTAAAACTCTATTTACCGGGTGAACCAGGATATGTGATGCATCACGTGGGCATGGATGGTCATGACATGGATTTCGATATGATGTCGGATGAATTGGTAAAATTGTCACAGATACTACCTCCAGATAAGGCAATCGGATTGAATGTCCGTGACCTAACGGATTTTTCAATGCTTACGGAATGTTTGAGTGCTGTATTTTTTCATTTTGAGGATGAAGAATTGGGACATAAAGTGTGCTTGTTTGGGGCTATATCTAAGAAGAATGCGCCGTTGTATAGCTTGTTGCTCGAGCGCCATGAATTGATCTTTAATGCATTTGGACATCAGGTGAGATCCATTCTCACGGGAAAGCGAAAGAGCCGAAAGATTGAAGCACAGATCAAACAAATTTCGGATTCTGAGTTGGAGTTGAAAAAGCTTTCTTTAATTGCCACCAAGAATAAGAACGGGGTCGTGATTAGTGATACCCACGGACAGATGGAATGGGTAAATGACGCGTTTACGACTATTACAGGATATACCAAGGAAGAAGCCATGGGAAAGCGTCCCAAGGAACTATTGCAGCGCGAGGATGCTGATCCCGCCGTTGTTGCGAGGCTTTCGGATGCATTGAAAAAACAAGAAGAAGTGGAGGTGGTGATCGTCAATCACCATAAGAATGGTTTGAAGTTTTATAATAATCTTCAAATCACTCCCGTATTCAATGAGTATGGTGAATTGAAAAATTATATTGCGCTTCAACGCGATATCACTAAGGAAGTGGTGTATAAAGAAGAGCTAGAACGCGTCACTTCTCGACTAGATATGATCAATGTGCACTCCAAGATCGGAATTTGGGAATGGGATGCACGAACCAATGTATCATTTTGGAATGAAGCGTTGAAGGAACAATATGGCGTAAAATCGTTGAGTATTCAAGAATTAAATTATGATCTGTGCATAAACCAAACTGCAGAGGAAGATCGATCACGATTGTTGGATGCCAATCGCGAATTGATGGAAGGGGATGGTGATGCATGGCGGATGGAATATCGGATATTTAGATTTGACACCAAAGAAGAACGCTTATTGGATAGCTTGACCATAGCGGAACGTGATGCTTCGGGAAATGTTATTCGTCTTGTGGGCAGTTCTGTCGATATTACAGAGCGAAAGCGCTCGGAACATTCA
>JBMOFW010000055.1:0-15115 GCA_049318685.1 Flavobacteriales bacterium | reverse complement strand
GCCACTGGAACATGGACTTTGATTTCGGGAACAGGAACAATCACATCACCAAATACAGTGACAACAACGGTTACAGGACTTGGTATTGGTGAGAATGTTTTCCAATGGACCATTTCCAATGGACCATGTTCGCCAACTCAAACCATCGATCAAGTCAGCATATTCGTTTACGACAATAATCAACCAGCTGCAAACGCAGGTGTTGATCAAAGTTTCTGCGAACCAATTTCAAGTGCAACATTAACAGGAAACGCTCCCACATTCCCGGCAACTGGCCAATGGACGTGGGTGTCAGGTCCTACAACACCTTCGGTAGTTTCGCCATCAAATACAACAACACAAGTGACAGGCCTTGGTGTAGGAGCGAATGTATTCCGTTGGACCATTACGAATGGACCATGTGCTCCGAATACAACCCAAGATGAAGTTACCATTTTCATTTTTGATGCTGATCAACCAGCCGCCAATGCCGGCCCTGATCAGAACTTGTGTTCACCCACATTCAATAGTCAACTTGCAGGAAACAATCCATTGTTCCCGGCAAGTGGAGCATGGACATTGATTTCAGGTTCCGGAACCATTACCAGTCCATCATCACCAACATCTACCGTGACCGGTTTGGCGATTGGTGAAAATATATTCCGTTGGACCATTAGTAATGGACCATGTTCCAACAGCACCACCTTTGATGAAGTGAGCATTTTTGTGTTCGACAGCAATGCCCCCTCAGCCAATGCTGGTGCAGATCAGAGCATCTGTACACCAAACAATACAGTGACCATGAGCGCCAACGCGGCGATATTCCCTGGAATTGGCACATGGACTCTCGTTTCAGGATCGGGTACGATCGTTTCAGAAAATTCACCAACAACCCAAATCACCAACCTTACAGTGGGTGAAAACATATTCCGATGGACGATCAATAATGGTGCATGCGGAACACAAACCACCGATGATTTAGTTAGCATCTATGTGTATTCGCAATTCTCCCCTTCGGCTGACGCTGGTGCTGATCAAGATTTGTGTACACCTATCACCAGCTCAACACTTAGCGGTAGTGTTCCAATTTTCCCATCAACAGGAGTGTGGACATTGGTTTCATCGGCTGGATCTCCAGTGATTTCGAATTCAAATATTCCAAATCCAACTGTGACAGGCCTTGCCATCGGACCAAATATTTTTGAATATACTGTATTAAATGGTCCGTGTGGCAATGCGATAACTACCGATCAAGTAATCATCACTATTTTCGATGGTGGAGCAGCTACACCGTTCGCCGGTAACGAACAAGAAATCTGTTCCCCTATTTCGACGACATTCATGAACGCCGATGCCGCCGTGTTCCCAGGCATTGGCGAATGGACGCTAATTTCTGGTACCGGTAATTTCACAGATCCGAATGATCCACTCACTGAAGTAACCGGACTGACTATTGGTGTAAACGTATTCCGTTGGAGTGTTGACTACTCCACGTGCGGAAGTCCATTTGATGATGTTGAAGTCATTGTTTACGACTCATCACAACCAGCAGCCAACGCCGGTGCTGATCAACAACTCTGTACGCCTACTTCATCCACAACCATGACTGCGGATGCCGTATTGAGTCCAGGTTTCGGTACTTGGTCGCTCTTGCAAGGTTCGGGAGCAATCGCTAATGTGAATGATCCGAATACTTTAGTCAACAACCTCGCCGTAGGTGAAAATATTTTCATTTGGAATGTATATAACGGCGCGTGCTTGGATGTAACACTTGCATCAGACACAGTCTCTGTATGGGTATTTTCAGAAGACAATCCGGACGCCGATGCTGGTGCAGATCAAAGTTTCTGTACACCAGTTTCGTCAGCGACTCTTTCAGGAAGTCCGCTGACATTCCCTGCAACCGGGCTGTGGACTGTTGTATCAGGAAACGGGACTATTGCATCACCAACATCCGCTACCACAACAATCACTGGACTTACCGTTGGTGAAACCGTTGTAGAATGGACGGTTAATAACGGACCTTGTCCGAATTCAATAACGTCAGATCAATCGACTATTTTGATTTATGATCAAAATCAGGGTGATGCAGATGCCGGTGAAGATCAGTTCTTGTGCACACCAACTACATCTACAACGCTTGATGGCAATAGCATCACTTTCCCTGCTGTGGGCACTTGGACCTTGCTTGCAGGTACCGGAAACATTGCCAATATCAATGATCCATTGACACAAGTAACCGGGTTGAGTGTAGGATTGAATTCGTTCCAATGGACAATAGACAACGGCCCATGTGCAAATGGCATCACCCAAGATGTCGTGAATATATATGTTTATGATCAGAATAATCCGATAGCTAACGCCGGCGCAGATCAAGAAATCTGCCTTCCAACTAACAGCGTTCAACTTACCGGAAGTCAATATGTGTATCCCGCAACGGGCACTTGGTCGATCATTCAAGGAACCGGAACAATCGCCAATCCAAATGATCCGCAAACCACGGTTACTAATTTAGGAGGTGGCATCAACATTTTCCAATGGACAGTAGATAACGGCCCTTGCGCCACAGCGATCACATTCGATCAAGTAGAAATTCGCGTTTTCGATCCGACGACTGCAGATGCGGATGCGGGTGTAGATCAAGAATGGTGTGAACCAACCTCATCTACCAATATGTCAGCGGCCACGCCGATCATTCCGGGTTACGGTACCTGGTCTATTCTGCAAGGTGGCTCATCTGTAAGTATTACCGATCCAAATGATCCAAATACAGAAGTCACTGGATTGGAAGTCGGAGAAACCATACTTCTCTGGACTTTATACAATGGGCCTTGCGACAATACCGGTTCATTTGATGTCGTATCTATATTCATCTATGAATCGACACAACTCGACGCCAACGCTGGTCCGGATCAAGAGATCTGTACACCACAAACTACAACGAACTTAAGTGCCAATAGCGTTACCTTCCCAGCTACAGGACAGTGGGTATTGCAAAGTGGATCGGGTACAATAGCTGATCTAAATGATCCAAACACAGAAGTATCAAATCTTGGTATCGGTTTGAACGTGTTCTGTTGGACCATTGACAATGGACCTTGTTCGGTGACAACAGACTGTGTAAACATATTTGTATTTGATTCTGGCCAAGAACCTGCAAACGCTGGTGAAGATCAAGAATTTTGTTTACCAACAACCAGTACAACACTCGAAGGATCCGCCCTCATTGGCTCTTCGATTGGTCAATGGAGTGTAATTGCTGGCGGTGGAACGATACTCAACATCAGCTCTCCAACATCAGGCGTTATCAATTTACCTCAAGGAGAGAATATTCTTCGTTGGACCGTTGACAACGGATCTTGCGGAATCACTTTCGATGAAGTATCTATTTTCATTTACAACAATGATGCTCCGGAAGCCAACGCTGGACCTGACGCATCATATTGTACTCCTGTTTCAACACACTTAATGGCGGCCAATACACCTGAAACGCCAGGTGTCGGAACATGGGAAATTGTATCCGGTCCTGATTATACCAGCACAGGGACCATTAGCGATGTAAATGACCCGAATGCCAATATCAGCGGTCTTGTAATTGGTGAAAATGTGTTCTCTTGGACCATCTATAATGGACCATGCGAACAGCCTACTATCGACTATGTTTCCATCTTCATATATGATGAAAACCAATTGAGCGCGGATGCTGGCGAAGATCAAGAAATCTGTTTGCCACAAACTGCTGTCAATATGGATGCGAATAATGCCATCTTCCCTGCGTATGGTGTTTGGACACTCATTCAAGGAGGTGGAACTATTGCCAATGTCAACGACTCGTTGACTGTAATTTCTGATCTTCCAGTTGGCGAAAATATCTTCCAATGGACCATAGATAATGGACCATGCGATGATGCCATCACTTCAGATCAAGTGAGCATTTTTGTATTCGATCCGGATGCCGCAGTAGCAAATGCCGGACCCGACCAAAGCTTCTGCGAACCAGTATCGTCTGCTACCATGCAAGCCACTGTTCCGGCAACACCAGGAGTGGGCACATGGACGCTTGTAGGCGGAACTGGAACCATCGTGGATATGAACGATCCGAATACATTGATCACTGATCTTGCTGTCGGTGAAAACTGTTTCTTATGGACCGTTTACAACGGACCATGTGAAGAGCCAACCGAAGATGTAATTTGTATCTTCATTTATCCTGAAGATCAATTGCCAGCAGATGCCGGTGAAGATCAAGAATTGTGTACTCCCGATACTGATACACAACTTAGCGCTAACGCAGTGGAATATCCAGCTATTGGCGTTTGGACTATCGTTCAAGGTAGTGTTACTATCAATGATATTTACGACCCAAATACAGTAATTACAGATGCGGCAGAGGGAGTAAACATTCTCATGTGGGCCATAGACAATGGTGCATGCGACAACCCGCTCAGCACAGATGTTGTTACCATAAGTGTATTTGATAGTGGTCTCGAACCGGCTTATGCGGGGGAAGATCAAGAAATTTGCTTGCCTGAAAATTCTACAACTGTAAACGGTAGTCAGCTAACCGCTGCTGCCACTGGAATATGGACACTTATTGATGGCGGTGGAACAATTACCAATCCAACCTCACCAACAACCACCATTACAGAAATGCCGATTGGCAACAACGTATTCGTTTGGACGGTGGATAATGGTTCATGTGGTTTGACTACAGACACGATCAATATTGCCATCTTCAATCCAAATGAAGTCATTGCCGACGCTGGTCCGGATGGATACTATTGTACTCCAACGAATACACACTGCATGGCTGCTTCTGTGCCATCAGAACCGGCAGTGGGTACGTGGACACTCATTACCGGAACAGGTACAATTCAAGATCCAAATGATCCGAATACTTGTGTAACCGGTTTGACTGTGGGCGAAAACATTTTCATGTGGTGCATTGACAATGGCCCATGTGGATTTACCTGTGACGTTATGTCTATTTTCATCTACAATGAAAACACACCAAACGCATTCGCTGGTGAAGATCAAGAAATTTGTTTGCCCCTCACAGAAGTCAATATGAACGCCTCTTCTGCAGAGTTCCCCGCTATCGGTGAATGGACGCTGATTGGCGGAGCGGGCACAATCAATGACTTGAACAGCCCAACCGGGTTGATGACTGACCTCGGTATTGGAACCAATATATTCGTATGGACTGTTAACAACGGTGTTTGTCCGAATGGAATTACTAGTGATACGGTTGAAGTTCGTGTATTCGATCCTGGAGCAATCGGACCAGATGCAGGACCTGATCAATTTATCTGTACGCCACAAAACGCAGTCATCATGGCTGCCAATTCGCCAGAAGAACCAAGCTATGGCTTTTGGACGCTCATTAGCGGTAGCGGAACCATTCAAGATGATCTAGATCCAACCACAGCTATTACCGACCTCGGTGTGGGTATCAATCAATTTACATGGACATTCTATTTCAGCAACTGTACAAGCGGGCAACCGGTAGATACCGTGAGCATATATGTTTACGATCAAAATCAATTGCCTGCCAATGCTGGTGATGATCAAGAATTGTGTTTCCCAACAAATACAACTACGCTCGTTGGTAATGATCTCATTGTGCCTGCAACTGGAGAATGGACCTTGTTCCAAGGCTCCGCTGTAATCAGCGATCCAACTAATCCAACTACTGAAGTTCTTGGCCTGTCAGTTGGCACCAACATATTTGTTTGGACAATTGACAATGGCGCTTGCGAAAATGCTATTACCACTGATACGATGGAAGTCCGTGTGTTCGCACCGGATGCGCCAATCGCCAATGCAGGACCCGACTTGTCGTTGTGCACTCCAGTCGACTGCATTCCATTACAAGCCAACATCCCTGTTGACCCACAAACAGGAACATGGGAATATATCTCATCGATCAATGGTGCAGGCAATATTCCATTCGGATCTGTAGATGACATCCATGATCCAAATGCACAATTATGTGCACTAGGAGTTGGTGTACACACTTTGGAATGGAATATCTACAATGGGCCTTGTGACAATGATTCGGCAGATGAGGTGGTCATTTCTGTATTCGACAACAATGCGGAAGACGCCAATGCGGGAGAAGACATCTATCTCTGTGCACCTATTGCTGAAACTGTACTTAGTGCCAACTCCGCAATATTCCCGGGCCTAGGGACATGGGCAATAGTAGATGCCATTGGTCCTGACGGTGCCTTGACCAGTGGAACATTCGCAGATATAAATGATCCGACAACCACCATTTCAGGATTGGAAATCGGTATCTACACCCTCACATGGAGCATTTTCAATGGACCATGCGGAACAACCGTCGACACCTTAATCATTCAAATCAACGATCCGCTGTCGCCCAATGCGACAGCCGGTCCTGATCAAGAATTCTGTCTGAACTTGGCCGATGCGACCATGGCCGGAAACGCGCCACTGTTCCCTGCAACAGGAACATGGACCGCCATCAGCTTTGATCCAACTGGAACAATCGTTGACGCTGCCAGCCCAACCACAGACATCATTGATATTCCTCTCAACGAACACTTGTTTGTTTGGACCATCAACAATGGTGCTTGCGCCAATGGAATTACTTCAGATACGATGTCGGTATATGTGAATGACATTACCGTGGCCGCTGCAAACGCAGGTCCCGACTTGTCATTCTGCGGTGCTCCTGATTCATTGATCATGGATGCAAGCACTACCATTGGCTTGGCTCAAGGATATTGGACATACAACGATGAAATCTTTGACTTCACGGATTCTACATTCTACAATAGCATTGTTTATGGCTTCCCATTAGGTGAAACCACCTTTACATGGACAGTAGACAATGGCGCATGTGGTATTACGTCAGATGACATCACCATAACCGTTTATGATCCTGAATTGCCGATCGCTTATGCCGGAGAAGATATTGCTATCTGCGATCATGAGTTCACCTCGTTTAACCTCAACGCTTCAGAAGCGATTGCCCCTTCTTTCGGTGAATGGACGATAACTCAAGGGCCAATTGAAATCGGTGATCTCACACTTCCCGATGCACTGGTTATTTCTCTGGGAAGAATCACCATTCCGCTCGTTGATGTACCTAGCGAAATGGTTTGGACAGTCAATAATGGTGTGTGCGGCACTACATCAGACACTATCGCCTTCATGTTGGAAGATTGTTTGACCATCGAAATACCCGATGCCTTCTCGCCAAATGGTGACGGCGTAAACGATGTGTTTGTGATACCTAACTTAGATAGTTATCCAAATCACTCATTGAAGATCTTCAATAGATGGGGAACACAAGTCTATGAAGCCGCTCCATACCTCAGTAACTGGGACGGTACCTCTGAACATGCTGCTACTATTGGCGAGCAATTGCCTGTGTCCACTTATTACTACATCCTTGATCTTGGAAATGGAGAAGATTCATTTACCGGATTTGTTTACTTAAAACGATAAACACATGAAAAAGAATCTCATCATCCTCATTGGACTGTTTATCTCGACTAGTGTGCGTGTCGTTGCACAGCAAGATCCCATGTTCTCGCAGTACATGTTCAATATTTTGAGCATCAATCCTGCCTATGCTGGTAGCGCTGACCGCCTCAGTGCAGTTGCCATTCACCGCTCACAATGGGTGGGTTTCGAAGGCGCACCAATTACGCAGACCATCACGGCGCATGCCCCGTTACGCTATGAAGCGCTAAGCGTTGGCGGAACAATCATCAACGACAAACACGGTCCGGTAAGCCAAACCGCCATCTTTGCTGATATCAGCTATCGCTTACATTTCGCGAAGTCGAAGCTCGCATTCGGTTTGAAAACAGGCGTCAACTTGTTCAGTGCAAATCTCCTCGACCTGAATCCCTACGTGGACGGGGACCAAGTGTTCACCTCAAATATCAGTATCAAACCTTTACCCAACTTTGGCTTTGGTGCCATGTGGTATAGCAAACGTTGGTACGTCGGTCTAAGCGCGCCTCGATTGCTCCAAAACAAATTGATAGAGGGACAACTTCCTGATTTCACCAATAACAAAGAACGCATCCATGGCTTCTTGATAGCAGGTTACGTTTGGGATATCAATTATTATGTCAAATTCAAACCTACCATCTTGTTGAAAGCGGTAAATGGTGCACCTCCAGGTGCTGACTTCACCGCTAACTTCATGTTGTATGACAAATTCTGGATTGGGGCAATGTATCGTTGGAACGATGCGGTTGGAGCACTGGTGCAGTACGAAATCAACAATAAATTCAAGTTTGGTTACGCCTACGATTACATCATTTCTGATCTTGGCAAATACTCTTCCGGAAGCCATGAACTTATGATTGGATATGACTTCGGAAAAGGATTCAAAGGAGAAGTTTCACCTCGCTTATTCTAATGATCATGAAAAAAATCATACGATATACATTGCTCCTGGCCTTGATCTTTGTGGCAACCGAACAAACGTTCGGGCAAAAAGCAAAACTCAAAGTTGCTGCAAATTTTTATAGTCAATATGACTTCAACTCGGCGTCAGATGTGTACGCCGACATTCTGAGAAGTGCAAAATATGCTAACGATACAACGGTATTGCGATTAGCTGCCGACTGCGACATGAAGCTTGGTCGCTTCGATCAAGCTGAGGTACACTTGGGCCGTATCGCCGCTCTGCCAACCGCATCAATCAAAGACCTTCACGCATTGGCCGATGTCTACAAAATTGAGGGAAAATACGCGGAAGCGGTAAATGTGTATCAACGCATCAATGCCATGGATCCGAATGACGCAGTAGCAGCACAATATGCCCAAATGCCCGATTTTGCAAATAAACTAAAGAAGGACTCTTCCATGTTTATTATCAAAAATGCAGCAATCAATTCGGAAGTATCTGACTTTGCTGTAGGCTTTTTCACTGCTCAAAAAGTCATCTTCTCCTCTTCACGCGGATTGGGCATCGGTGCGGGCCGCAGTTACGTTTGGAACGATCAACCTTATTTGAACAATTATACCGCCAGTATTCTTCCGGATAGTTCCTTGGCAGAAGCCTCAGTGATGGGATCGGATATCAACACCCGCTATCACGAAGGAACGGTAAGTTACTCAGCGAGTGAAAACCTATTGTATTTCACCCGAAATAATATCATCAAAGGGCAAATGCTTAAAGCCAAAGATGGCCACTTGTATCTTGGTATTTATACTGCAAAAACATCACAACGAAGCCTTGAAGATCTCGAAGCATTTCCATTTAACAACAAAGACTATTCTCTCCAACATCCCACTGTTTCGAAAGATGGTAAACGGATTTACTTCTCAAGCAACCTGCCCGGAACAATAGGTGGCATGGATATTTTTTATTGTGAAAAAACGGGCGACAATTGGGGCGAGCCTGTGAACATGGGCAATAAAATAAACTCTTCAGGTGATGAGGTTTTTCCATTCATCTGCAACGACACCCTGCTCTATTTTGCTTCCAACGGACACCTCGGCTTAGGTGGTTTGGATCAATATCAAGTAAGTGCATTAAATAAAGAGGCTTATCCGGAAAACCTCGGTGCACCGCTAAATACGCGATACGATGATTTCGGCACTATTCTGTTTGATGATGAAATCGGAGGATACTTCTGCAGCAATCGCCCTGGTGGCAAAGGTGATGATGATATTTATCAATTCCGCATTACACCTCCGGATAGCATTAACATCAGTGGTCAAGTATTGAGCATGAATTCAATGTTGCCCATACCAAATGCGCTTGTAACGATTACAAATGATGACGGCTCTGTCATTCAAACCATGACCGATCAAAATGGACGCTACACGTTGCGTGCTCCCTATAAACCCATCGTAAAATTGAATGGTGAAAAGAAAGACTTCGAACCCGGATCGGTAGACCTTTCTACAAACCCTCGACTCACTGATTATTCCGCAGAACCCATTCTGTTGAAGAAAGTGGATTATGTGGCTACAGGTAAAGTTGTTTATGATGTCGATGGATCACCGGCTCGTGGTGCCATTGTTCGTCTTATCGACAAAGACGGCCTCGAGCGAGATTCTAGCATTGTCGCTGAAGATGGCTCTTACAAAATAGCCCTCGAAGAAAATCAAAACTATACACTTCAAGTCTACAAAGAAGACTATGTTCTTTTAACTAAAGACATTTCTACCAAGAACAACCCTGTCAAGGTGATCAGCAACGACTTCCGTTTATATAAACTCGAAGTAGGAACCGTAGTGCGTCTCGATAATATCTACTACGACTATGGCAAATCAGACATCCGAGCCGACGCGGCCGTGGAGTTGAACAAGCTCGTGCGCATCCTTGCGGACAATCCAACGATGAAGATCGAGTTGAGTTCGCATACCGACGCCCGAGGAGGTGATGCCTATAATCTTAAACTCTCTGACGCACGTGCAAACAGTGCCGTGAAATACATCATCTCGCAAGGCATTGACGCCAGCCGACTTGTTGCAAAAGGATACGGGGAAACGAAACTGCTCAACCGTTGTGCGAACGACGTGAAATGCTCAGAAGAAGAACACCAATTTAATAGACGCACTGAGTTCAAGATCCTAGATATCTAAACCATTCGGATCTTCCACTCCTTTGGATAATAGTTGTTGATTCGATTCTTCAACGTCTTCACCCAACCTAGATTGATTCCAGAATAAGTTAGAATCGCCCACCCCTGAGTGGGCGATTCTATTTTTATTTCTTCCCTTCGCAAATAATTCAACGCTAAATCGCGATCAACCTCAATGCGTGGATAATCTAAATTTCGTAAGGTCATGGCGACATCATGCGCGGGAATAAGCTCATTTCGAATCAATTCTCCTAAAGCTACACCTGCCTTTGTCACGATGAAATGTTGCACTAGATAACTCAATAAATCTGGGCTACACGGAATATCGAAAACTTCATTGCGCTTGTTGATCACCGCTTCGCGAAAAGCTATTTTCGAAAGCGACCCTTTTTCTGCTGCTGTCAACGAGCGATACCAATCCTGCTGAATTCGCTTGGGTAAACGAAATTCTTGTGCTTCTCCCTTGGTAAATACCGCAGCAAAAAAGCCTTCTCCACGCACGTGATGCGGCAAGAACCGGTAACACTCGTAGTCTGCAAATTCATCGCGAACCACCGTGTCGAAATTTTTCTTAAAAAACACACCCGACCAACCTGGAGCCTGCGCCATTCGTTTGCACTGCTGATCATTTTCTTCATGAGAAAAAGTACATGTGCTGTAGATCAAATGACCGCCTGGTTTTACTGCCATCATAGCATATTCCAATATATCTTCTTGACGTTCGGCGCACATCATCACGTTCGCAGGCGACCACTCTTCACGGGCGGTTTCATCTTTGCGAAACATGCCTTCGCCGCTGCATGGAGCGTCAACGAGTACTATATCGAAAAAACCTTCGAGGGCTTCGAATGCCTTGGGATCATTGCACGTCACCACCACATTTTCAGCGCCCCATTTGGTGAGATTTTCTCTCAAAATCACATTGCGTGTATTGGAAATTTCATTCGAGACCAAAAGACCCGACGAACCAATTACTTCACTCAACAGAATGCTCTTGCCGCCCGGAGCCGCACACAGATCCAAAACACGCAGCCCTTCTCGACCTTGAGCAATCTCCGCAGCCAATTGGCCCACAAACATCGAACTACTTTCTTGTGAGTAATACGCCCCGGCGTGAAACAAGGGGTCGAGTGTAAATACGGGTCGTTCTTTCAAATAAAAACCACCGTCCCACCATGGCACTGCTTCCATTCCTTCAAATAAAAATTCTCCTTTACGAGGATGGCGATGCACACTGTGAAATACGGGTCGGTCAAATGATTCGAGAAATACCGAATGTTCATTCGGGTACTGACTTTTTATGCGCTCAACAAACGACTCAGGTAGTGGCTTCATTCCACAAATATCGCAACTACTCCTTTTCCTGCAACCACTTTGGGAGCTTCTTGCCTTTCTTGGTTTCTGTGGCGTTCGTATTTGTTGGCGTTTCAGGTTGTTTGATCTTGGGTTTGGGTGCTTCCTCAGCGGCCTTCTCCTCTTGAGTGTCATTTTCTTCCCAAACTACATTGGTCGTGGATTGCTTGACTTCTTGCTTTTCTTGATAAGTGCCCACGCTACCATCGTTTTTAAAAAGGCCAAATTCTTGTTTCAACAATGCTTTCATATTCTGCTTCTCTGCAGCAATTTCCTCTTTGCGAATTTCCTTAGATGCCTCTTTGTCTACTCCAAACTCCGGCTCAGAAGTAGTACCGCGCATGTAGATATACATCTGTTTGCCCAATCCATCATCCATTTCCTCGGGATTGGCATTCTTCCGCACCAAGATGTCACGCAGACGGAAGCCAATAGTATAGTCGATCACATTATCAAACGTGTGGGTCCCCGAAACTGATATATCTAGCGCTGATGACCGTATATCCATTTTCGGCACAGTGATTTTCCTATTCTTAATTTCAATCACATTCTCCAATTGATAAAACTTGACGTCCTTCATGCGGTCTGCAAACCTTTCTTCATCTACGAATGGCGCAATCCATTTGTTGTTTTTAATGTAAATACCAATATCTTGAAGAGCTCCTAGGCCAATCAATTCACCATTCGCAATGGAAATGTCCACCAAACTGTAAATTTGATCGGTCACAATTTCCAATGAATTGGTCACGGGAGCTTTAAATTCTACCGCAGCGGTGGCTTTGCCACGCAGTTGTTGATCTGTAATGAAGGTTTGTCCTAAATTGTCGAATTGATAAAATAGCTTCTGAATGTTAATGTCTTTCAAATTTGCAAAACAGGTCAATCCAAAGGTGTTGTCTGCTTGCTGCGCCAATTCTACCTGTGTAACAAAAGATCCTTCACACGTATTCAAACTCACTGGGTCGATGCGAAATACCTTGTTACGCAAAGTAGCCAATCCACGCACGTCGCTTGCTTCAAATTTTCCAAATAAAAATTTCTTGACGCTGGTCTGCAAACTAAAATCGATGCGTTCGGGCAAACTAAAACTATACTCCCGATCACTCTTCGTGCTTTCGGCGGTTTCAACCAATTGGGTAAAATCAATTACTTGAGAATTCAGCGTAGCTTCAACGGTCAATCGTTGATCCGTGGAAGTTAAAAATGGAATCAAGTTTTTCAATGCGCCATTGATCACAAAATCACTTCCATTCACTTGGCCGTGCAGCCTTTGTACGACTGCATCTTTGTTGTTGAATGAAATACTGGAAGCAATTCCTGTAAAATCGCGATTCGACCCCCGCAGTTTAATATGTGCATCGCTCAACTCCGCTTTTCCAGTAGTCTTGATATTGTTCCAAACCTCTGATCCATGAGCTCCACTGCTCAGCGGACCAACAAATCCCGCTTCCGCATAAATTCTTCCTTCGCACACTTCCAACGTATCCCAATTGAAAAATTGACTTAAATCGCGCAAACCAATATCCATTTTCAAACGCATATCTGCAATCGGATTGCTCAATTGATCAATCGTGCCGCTACCTTCAATCACCCCACCTTCAAGGGATGCGCTAAACTGGTTCAACTTCAATTGATCAGTTTTCGTGCCGCGCAAATAACTGCCGTCCAAATTAATGGCCGACATTGACACACCCGATTCGCGATGCTCCATTTCACCATCTGCGATACTGAAGCGCGCATTCACATCGGGTACTTTTCCACCTCCCGTAGCGCCTTGGATACCCGCATGGAATGATACAACGCCATCGGCTGCGTAGTCATCCATTTCCACTTTTTTTCCTTCCGGCAAAATCGAAAGCATGTTCGTCAACGTGATATCATCACCATCCACATGCAAATCGACAAATGACTTCTCACCTGTTATCACATAGCCACCCACAACAAAAGGAATATCATCTATGCTCACTTTACCATTTGAAATGATGAATTTACTATTCACCATATCCGCGTCTAGCACGCTCTCGAGGCGTACACGTCGATTTTCTACATACTCATCACTACCACTGATCAACGAATGAATCTTGGTCTCTAAATCCAACTCCAAATCAAAGCGCTCGGACTGAAAACTGCCTCCAGCCTCACCGGTGGAAGTATAGATGTCGATGAAAAATTGTGACGCCCGATCCTCATATACTATGGCCGTTTCCTCAAGCTCAACATTTTCTAAAGCCAACCGAAAACTGGATGTGTCTGTCGACGCGTCTTCTTTGAAAATATGCCAATTGTCTTCCCCCTTTTTATTGATCTTCATCCACGCCTTAGCCTCTTCAGCGCTCACTTTCTTGATAGTGTAATCTCCAGAAAACAAGTCCATCAGGTCAAAACTCAAATAAAGTTTTTGGGCAAAAAACAGGGTGTCTTTTTCGGGAAAAGTTTCTTCGATATACACATCCGAGAAACGCAAGGAAGCTTTGGGAAAAGAATCCCAGAAGGTGAGATCAACAGCGCCGACATTGGCTTTGGTCTTCAACCGGTCATTGATCTTGGTCAACGCATAACTCACCACTTCGTCTTCATAATAACGCACAATCACGAATGCGGTTGTAAACAGGACAACCACAGAGATTAGTAGCCCAATCCCAACCTTTTTGACTATGCGCCAGACTCTTTCCATTGCGGTGCGTGAAATTAGAACTGTTTCGACGTTACAAAATTTCGTGCCGTTATGAAAAACTCACATTTACTTGTTCATCAGAATCCGTAAATTCGCTCTATGAACAAACGTGAATTCCTCAAAACCGCCAGCATCTTGTCTGCCGGAGTGGTACTCAGCCCCCTCGCTGGTTGTGCCACACGCGGCCTAGACTCCACCGCACCGCTTGATGTCAATGGCGAGTTTACGCTCCCGGCCCTCGGTTTTGCCCTCAATGCGCTCGAACCCCACATCGATGCTATGACTATGGAAATTCACCACGGAAAGCACCACGCAGCCTATGTGACCAACCTCAATAAGGCCATCGCTGGGGCACCGGCATTCCAAAACCTCACCATCGAACAAGTCTGCGAAAAAGTAACTGCTGAGGATACAGCGATACGCAACAATGGCGGCGGCCATTACAATCACTCCAAATTCTGGAATTGGATTACCCCGGGCGGGGCAACTGCTCCCTCAACTGAGGTGGCGGCAGCCATCGACA
>JBMOFW010000054.1:0-15231 GCA_049318685.1 Flavobacteriales bacterium | reverse complement strand
ACCATCGATTTTTGAAATCGATCCGGTGACTTCACGCTTGCGTTGAACACCATAACCCACGATCACCAACTCATCCAATTCTTGGTCGGCTGATTTCATTGTGATATCAATAGTGATATTCTCAGTAGGTTTCACGACTACTTCGCGATTCACATCAGCGAAGCCCAATAAGCGAAATTCTAACGTGTGTTTTCCGGGAGTCAAGGTGATGGAATAAGTACCATCATTTCCGGTAGCTACGCCGGTGCCCGACTCCACATCTTTGATCGTAACGCCGGGCAATGGCCCAACGTCATCCTTCACCGTTCCGGAAACGGTCTGTGCGTTGGCAATTATGCAGGATAACCCGAATAAAGCCGTCGCCATCAGCGAGTAAAGACTTCTCATGAATTTTGGTTCGTTTTGGTTAATTGTAGGTCTTCAAAAATAACGCTTTTTTTAAAGCAAGTGTATATAGTACACTAACTCAGCCCTATTCGTTGAAAACTACATCGAATCGGGCTGAGAAAATGCGATTATTAATTCAATACAATCACTGGTTGGCTTACCGCAGTAGTGCTTGAAACTGCGCGCACTACATATTGCCCTTCCGGAATGTCTTGAGTCAATTCAAACTGGTGAATGCCATTGGCCATATTGCCTTCATAAATGGTGGCCACTACACGGCCTGCCATATCATATAATTCGATTTTCACCATGCCCGGGGTATTCACGCGCAAGTTGATATGCATCACACCAGCAGTAGGATTCGGAAACACAATCAAATCATCATTGAAGAAGGTCATAATTTCTTCAATAGAGGTGTTCAAATCCGGAGCAGCCAATTCATAGTCGGTGTAAATATGATATTCACCCGGTGTATAAGAGAAAGAAGCCCCCAAATCAGTGACTTCAAATGAAGTGTGACTGAAGTAATCATACCATGTACCTGTATGCTGGAATCCTGGGATCATATTGATGGTGGAAACATTGGTGTTTCCAACCACTACCGCATTTTGTGTTGATCCATTCAAATGAATGCGCTTACCGAATCCGGCCACGTCCAAATCAAAATCTGTAGTCGAGAATATCGCCTCATTCTTTTTCAATTGGTTCAACGCAGCCACCACTTTGTAAACATGCAATCGATCTTGTTGATCCTGATAGCTCCACATAATAGGCTTCGGTGAGGTGCGACAATTAGTGTTGATTGTGCCGTCTTCACAGTAGTTAATCGAATAGTCGTATCCCAATTCGCCAAATTGCCAAATCATTTTAGGACCAGGTATCGGGATCAATAAGCAGTGTGCCATTTCCTGTCTTTCAAGCGCAGTAGGTAGTTGAGTAATGTTATAAGATCCACTGCTATTACCAAATTCTAAGTTTTTATACATCATGCGTTCCTCGTCATGACTCTCTGCATACGTTACCAAACGTGGTTGCGACCAGCCGCGGGCTTGATAACTGCCCCAGTTGAGATTACTGCCATAACCCATGGATGCCTCTTCATATTCGGTGGTCATTTTTCCCCAAAGCATCATGCCGCTATTGGCAAGCACGGTTTCTTCACTGTTGTCGCCCAAATGTTCTAAAATGGCATACGAACCTGGAGCTACAGATTGCATGTGCTGATAATAATCGTTGAGAATATTTACGCGGCTTTGATCGTAAGCGCTCCATGCGCCAATGTCTCCAAGTGTATTGTTTTGAGTAAACCCTTTTGATAAATCGAAACGATAACCATCAATGTGATATTCATCCATCCAATGAGCCAATACGCGTTTGCAGAAATTTCGAGTGCGCGTACTTTCATGGTTAAAGTCATAACCAACGTTGAAATCATGCTTTGGTGTTTCATTAAACCAAGGACTATCTGCAGTAGGTTGACCGTAGTCGCCGGCATCTGGATTGAAATACATACGCACCATCGGATTTTGACCGAAACTGTGATTCAAGGCTATGTCAATAATAACAGCAATGCCGCGGTTGTGGGCTTCATTGACAAATGCTTTCAACGCTTCTGGTGTACCATAGTACTTGTCGGGTGCAAAGAAGAAAGACGGATTATATCCCCAACTCACATTGCCTTCAAATTCATTAATAGGCATCAATTCAATACAGGTGATACCCAAATTATCAATATAATCCAAGGTGTCTAACAAGGTTTGATAATCATGGGCAGCGATAAAGTCGCGAATGAGTAATTCATACACAACCAAACGATTTTGTGGAGGACGTTGGAAAGCCGCGTCGGTCCAATCAAATTCGGGTTGATTAATTTGGAAAACAGAAACAGGCTCTGTTGTTAATCCGGTTGGATAATCAATCAAATTCGGATACGTGCTTTCTGGAATCCATGGATCGTCCCATGCATTCAAAATTTTATCCGCATATATTTCTGCTACGCGCATGCCTTCGTCGTCGATATGATACTGAAAACGGTATTCGGCATCAGGATCAAGTCCAGAGATTTCCAACCAATACGTGGAGCCATCTGGAGTGCGGTTCATGAAATAATCGAGATCCAACAACCAATCGTTGAAGTCACCCACTACAAAAATGTAGTCTTTGCCCGGTGCATAAATCTGCAAACGCACAGTGTTGCTATTGATGTAGTTGATACCATCCATAGTACCAGCAGGCGCGGCAGCAACATTTACTGTAGGAAGAATAATGAGCGTCACAGAATCAGAAATCGTTTCTGAGCCATTGCTCGCTTCCATTTCAATCAAATATTCCCCTCCTGCCGTTTCGTTGAAAATATAATCCAATGAGGTAACGCCGCTCGCGTTGTCTACTTCAGTTCCGTTTACACTAATGGTGATGTCTGCGGCGCTTGAAGCTTGACAATTCACTGTGAAATTGGTGCCCGATGCAACAATTTGACTTTCATTGGCTGGGTTGGTAATCCCAGCATTGAATCCGGATTGATAAATATCCATGTAGATGTCACTTCCATCCGCATTGCGACCAACCAAAGAGCCGCTTTGATTGCGGAACACAAAGGCCAATTTGCTCACGGTTTCTCCGACATTCAATTCATAAAACGTCTGAGGAGTGATGACAATCTTGTGAATGTTGTTTCCCATCGGGGTCATCAATACGCTGGCGTCGACTTGTCCCCAGTTGCCTTGAACATGCTGCCAATCGGTATCACTCGAACTATTATTCGTAATAACGCCGGTATGCGCATAAACAGGGATCACTCCGGTCAAATCGCCGTTGCCCTCCGTTGCATCAAAATAGATGGTTATTTCATCGGTCTGCGTAGGAAAAGCTGGTTCTGACCACACCACCTGTGCCTGAGCCAAGGTGCACGTCAATAATGCGAATGCTATTGCATAAAGTTTTTTCATATCCATGGGCTTGTTTTGGTCAAATATAAGAAAGTGTAATATGTACACCATCTATTTTTTTAAATTTCGAAATTTCCCCCCAATGTAGTTCCTTTGCAAGAGAACACCAAACGTTCCGCAGCGCTATGAATATTCTGGATGGAAAAGCTACATCCTTGAGGATCAAGGAAGAGATCAAAGCAGAAGTCGATGCTATTGTAGCATCTGGAGGCAAACGACCCCATTTAGCCGCTGTACTTATTGGAGAAAATGGTGCAAGTCTAACTTATGTAGGCGCCAAAGTCAAAGCCTGTGAGGAAATCGGTTTTGAGTCAACCTTGGTAAGCCGTCCTGAATCAACTACGGAGGCAGAGGTGCTTCAAGTTGTGGCCGACCTCAATGCAAATCCAGCGATTGATGGTTATATAGTCCAATTGCCCTTGCCCAAACATATCGATGAAAACAAGGTGCTAATGGCCATCGATCCCTCCAAGGATGTGGATGGATTTCATCCGGAAAATGTCGGTAAAATGGCACTCAACCTGCCGTGCTTCTTGCCAGCCACGCCTTACGGAATCATTCAATTGCTAGAATACAACAATATTGACACCCAAGGAAAACATTGCGTGGTGATTGGGCGGTCAAATATCGTAGGTCTGCCGGTGTCTATTCTCATGCAGCGCAATGCTCAACCTGGCAATGCCACAGTGACTATCGTTCATAGCCGAACAAAAAATATTGCCGACATTATTCGTCAGGCGGATATCATTATTGCGGCGCTAGGTAAACCAGAATTTGTAACGGCCGATATGGTCAAAGAAGGAGCGGTGGTCATTGATGTGGGGATAACGCGTATACCCGATCCGAGCAAGAAGAGTGGATATCGCATCGCCGGTGATGTGGATTTTGAGAATGTAGCGCCAAAATCGTCTTGGATTACGCCTGTTCCAGGTGGAGTAGGCCCAATGACCATTGTTTCACTCATGAAAAATACATTGTTGGCTAGAAAGCTTAAAATGTAATCTTTTGCAACCTTATTGAATTCATTCCGTAAAGAGAAGTAATCTGCACCACGCCTCAGGTTGCAGCTAACTAAAACTTTTACGAAATGAATACCATTAATTTCCTCAAAGCAAAACGTTACCTGATGTGGTCTGTGGCCTTACTTGGCATGTGGTATTTACTGCATCCTTGAGTAAAAACGCAACATTTTTTGTACTTCGCCGTTCAAGCAGACAGATAACAAATTCGCAAACAAACCTACTTTAAATAAAACACAATGAAAGCAAATCAAGATTGGGCACACAACGTCCTCCAAAAATTGATCATCGTTTTTTTGGGACTTCTTACCCTTAGTGTTGCCATGCAATCATGTACAACTCAAAGCCACACTAGCTGCGCTGCTTACGACAAGGTGGAAGTGCCGAAATAAAGATCGACTCATTCTCAAAACATAGAAAAGGCTCCATTAGGAGCCTTTTTCTTTTTGTGTATTCAAAACAATCGATCGCGCATCTACTGCAGGTTTTACATCATGTACTCGGAGAATGGACGCGCCCTCTAGCAAAGCAATAGTATTCGCTGCAATGGTTCCCGACAGGGCTTCTTCAGCAGTTCCGCTAATGGCGCGCTGAATCATTTTTTTTCGCGAAACTCCGATCAACACGGGAAGATTAAACAACTTTAAGTCATGTGTTGCCGCCAATAATTCAAAATTGTGCTCGGCCGTTTTACCAAACCCAAAACCGGGATCGAGCACTATGTCGTGTATTCCTTTCGAACGGAGTAACTTGATTTTTTCACTAAAAAAATAAATGATGTCATTCACTACATGGGTGTATTGCGGATTGTGCTGCATCATTTGCGGTTCTCCTTGCATGTGCATTAAAACATAAGGACAACCAGCCATAGCAGCCACTTCAATTATTTCTGGATCGAGGCTCCCGGCGCTGACATCATTGATCAAATCTGCGCCAAGTTCTAACGCACGTTGGGCAACGCTACCATAAAAAGTATCTATGGATATGATCACTTCTGGAAATGCACTACGAATCGCGCGCACCGCCGGTTCTATGCGCATTCGTTCTTCTTCCGCGGAAATGCGCTCCGCCCCCGGACGCGTGCTTTGACCACCGATGTCCAAAATGTCGACTCCCTCTGCAATCATTTGGCCTGCACGTTCAATGATTGTCTCTTCATTTAATCGACTCAACGTATAAAATGAGTCTGGTGTTAGATTCAAAATCCCCATCACTAGCGGATGGTCAAAGGTTTTGAGCTGTCCACGCAAATTGAGCGTGAATGGGGTAAAGCGGTTTTTAATCAAAATAGTGTTGTTTTTTGATGTGACTGTGTCACCTTTGCATCTGCAAATATTGAACATAAGGTGAATAAAACCTCTAACCAATACGATCAAGCTGTCACGATTTGTCGTGATCTCTTTTCCAAAAAGACCCATGACTACGGCACAGCATGGAGGATCCTCCGCACAAAAAGTTTGACGGATCAAATTTTTATCAAAGCCCAACGCATCCGCACCCTCGAAGAAAAGGGAACGAGCAAAGTAGGCGAGGGTATTGTGGAAGAATTTATTGGCATCCTGAATTATTCCGTCATGGCGCTGATTCAAATGGACCTTCCAGAGTCCGCTCCTTTGGAGTTAGACGTAAAAGAAACCATGCTGATGTACGATAAGGAGGTCCAAATCACCAAGGATTTGATGATGAATAAAAATCACGATTATGGCGAAGCTTGGCGAGATATGCGCGTCTCTTCATTCACCGATCTGATTCTAATGAAACTTCTTCGCATCAAACAAATAGAGGACAATCAGGGATTGACGCTGGTTTCTGAGGGTATTGATAGTGGCTATCGCGATATGATCAATTACGCGGTCTTCGCGCTGATCAAACTAGTTGTTGAACAAGATGAAAAATAGGAGGTTAAAACCACTCATCATTGTAGTGGTGATTGTTCTAATTGTTTTTACAACGCGCGTTGTTTTCTTCCGTCATCAACCCATTGCGGATCGACCGTTTTTATCGATGGAAAATGTTTCGACTTGGACCGATGTTTATGGTCAATCAGTGGATAGCCTTATTCGCTTGCATGATAAGAACGTGTTTATTTATCTAACAGATTCTGCTGTTGTGGACACGCATTTGGGTGAAAAAATTTCAGTCTTCGCTCGATCTGCTGAACAAGCAGGTTGGGGAGTTCAAGGTTTTTCTATTTATGATTACAATCAGAACGAAAATTTAAGACACGGCTACCAATGGGCTTTTCCATTGCATTATTTGCCTGAACAAAATTGGGAGAATCTGGAAAATAAAGGAGTTCACTTGGCGGCATATTTTCACGGCAGTTCGGGGCAACTTTATGATTTTACCAATTGTCCAGAGTTCGCAGATTGGTCAGATGATTTAGAATAATCATTCATAGTGAGTCGTTAGTAAATCTCTTTCTATTGCTTGCTAATTTTCGGTGGTTTGTCTTTACTTCGTTTTATGGGAATTTTTGCATTAAAGAAAATTGGATACAGCCTGCTTGTGCTTTGGGGGGTAGTGACCGTCGTTTTCTTTTTGTTCAATCTTTCTCCTTCGGATCCGGTGCGCAACCTCGTCGGTGAGAATGCTCCTCAGTCAGTAGTTGATCAAATGCGCCGAAAATTGGATTTGGATTTGGGGCTTGGCCAACGCTATTTTTTATATCTCAATGATCTTTCGCCGATTTCTTTTCATCATCCGACCGATTCTACCAGTCGTGTTTTTTTTTCTGATGAAAAGTATAGTGGCGTCATCACACCTATCGGCACTTCTTCGAACAAACTCACGTTTAAATGGCCATACCTCAAGCGCAGTTTTTTATCTGAACGCAATGTGTCAGATATACTGCGCGAAGTGATGCCGGGGACAATTGTTCTGGCTGTGGTATCGATCGCTATTGCGATGATTATTGGATTGGGTTTTGGAATCATTGCTGCGATTCGAAAAGATACGTGGATAGATCGAACCTTACTTTTCATTTCGGCACTAGGCATGGCCGGTCCTTCTTTCTTTGTAGCCATCCTTGTGGCTTGGGTCGGTGCAGTGCTGTGGCGCGACCACATTCATATTCCGCTATTAAATATTGATTTACCAGGCACAGGCCTCAACATGACCGGATCACTGTATAGCGTGGATGTTTGGAAAGGGGAATACATGGATTTAAAAAATGCCATTCTTCCATTGATCACATTGACTATTCGACCTTTGGCAGTCATTGTTCAATTAACCCGTAGTTCCCTGCTTGATGTGATGACTCAAGATTACATACGAACAGCGCGCGCCAAAGGATTGAGTGAAAGGCGTATTGTGTTGAAACACGCATTGCGCAATGCCATGAATCCTGTGATCACAGCAGTCAGCGGCTGGTTCGCATCCTTGTTGGCAGGAGCTGTTTTCGTAGAATTTGTTTTCGGTTGGAAAGGTCTTGGTCAAGAAATGTTCACCGCTATCGAAAAGCAAGATTTACCGGTGGTTATGGGAGGTGTGATTATCATCGCATGCGCATTTGTTATCGTCAACATGCTGGTTGACTTGCTCTACGCGTGGATTGATCCGCGTGTGCGCGTTTAGAATTTATCTTGTTCGGTATAACCAATGGCAGTCTGATTCAGAATCTGGGTCATGCGCTTCGCCATATCGTTGAAGTAGCGCTTAGTGCGATAAGCCACAACCCATTCGATGCCTTTTACAGCATTCGTCAAAAACACTTCATCGGCGGCCAATAAGTTCTGCGGATTCAAAGTGCATTCATACACTTTGATTTTGTTATCCAAAGCCAAATTGATGATGTTCATCCGCATGGTGCCCGCCACACAGCCATCTTGAAGCGTAGGGGTATACAACACGCCATTCGAAACAATGAAGATATTGCTCGAAATTGATTCGATGATGGCGAATTTGCTATTTTGAATCAGCGCGTCGTCTAGATTTTTTTCTTTGCTGTGCAATGCCGCCATGATATACAATTGGGCATTGAGTGATTTGAAAATCGAAAGTTTGTTGACGTCTTTTTTGAAATCGGTAAAAATATCTATGGTCTTACCGATGGTGTTGAGCGTAAACTCATTGTCCAGCAGAGGTTCTGATTCGATCAAATAACCGAGGTCGTTTGAATGAGGCAAATAATATCCTGTGGACTTGCGATAAAAAGTGGCGCGAACACGACCGCCTTTTGTCACATTATTGCGCTGGAGTACTCCTTGAATTTGATTGCGAAAAGATTCGAGCGTGAAGTTTTCGGGAGTGTCGATTTTGATCGCTTTCAACGTATCAATGACACGGGCATAATGGTTTTCGAGGAAGAGCACTTTTCCATTGATAACGCGCATGCTTTCAAAAAAACCGTCACCCAATCTAAAAGCGCGGTTGTCTTTGGCAATCATCGCCTGATTTTCATTGATGTATTCACCGCGATGGAAAACGTAGCTCATATTAATCTTCTAACGTTTTTACAAAATCCAACAAATCAGCATTGGTAGGTACCTTGATTCCGCGAACGCCCACTTTAGCGGCACACTCAATATCGCGGTCGCGATCTCCGATCATGACACTTTGCTGCACGTCTACTTCGTAACGAGCAATAGCGCGCTCCATCATCAAACTTTCTGGTTTGCGGGAAAGCGAATTACTCATTTCGGGATGATCCGGAGAGTAATATATGGCCGTGATATGAATGTCTTTTTCTTCACAAGCGCGATACAATTTTTCATGAATTTCATGCACCGTTTCATGTGTATACAAGCCTTTGGCTATGCCTCCTTGATTGGTGATGATGATAATTTTGTATCCTTTGTCTTGAGCCAGTTTCAGCGCATCAATGACCGTAGGGAGAATGATAAATTCTTCCGCAGAAAAAGTGTAATCACCAGGGTCGTGGTTGATTACGCCATCGCGATCGAGAAATAACGCTTTGTTCATGATGTGTGCAAATATAGGCCGAATGGCTATAGGTTATTTGCGATGCAATGCAAAATAGGCCAATACACCGCTCACGATAGACAAAATACCCCCGAGGAGGAATGCCGATCCGGGGAAATACAAGGGACTTTCAGGGCCGATGGAATAGGCAAAAAGATTGGTCATCAAGGGCGGGCCAATAATAGAAGTCACAGACATGAGGCTGGTCAAAGCGCCTTGCAATTCGCCTTGCTCATTGGCTGGTACCGCAGTTGACATCATGCCTTGAAGCGCAGGTCCGGCAATACCTCCCAAGCAATAAGGAATCAAAAACACATACATCATCCAACCTTCAGATGCAAAAGCAAAGAGGAAAAATCCGAAGGCGTATAGCAG
Source organism: Flavobacteriales bacterium (assembly GCA_049318685.1). GTDB lineage: Bacteria > Bacteroidota > Bacteroidia > Flavobacteriales_D > Sanyastnellaceae > JAIXWP01. The sequence continues at coordinate 5,579 of JBMOFW010000054.1, read as the reverse complement.
AATGCCCAGGTAAACCGACTTCTCATTTCCTAGTTTCGGATTGATAACGCGAATCAAGCCCCCTTGAACGATGGCGACTAAGACGCCGATTACTCCGAGTGAAATGCCGATGTCCGATTCTTCCCAAGCGAAGCGTTCGATACAGAAAAATGTCCAATTGGATTGGGTAGCATGCGAGGCAATATAAATTGCAACGAGTGATAATACCAATCCGGAAATGAGTTTGTATTTGAATAAATGTTTCAAAGAGCCAATAGGATTGGCACGTTTCCAGTCAAATTCTCTTCTGTTTTCTTTAGAAAGCGATTCGGGGAGAATGAAGTACCCGTAGAGCCAGTTCAAAAATGTCAAGGCCGCTGCTACAAAGAAGGGAATACGCGAACCATATTCTCCTAAAAATCCACCAATCATGGGGCCGATGATAAAACCTAAACCGAAGGCAGCGCCAATCATCCCAAAATTTTGTGCTCGCTTCTCTGGAGTGCTGATGTCGGCAATGTAGGCAGAGGCGGTGGTAAAGCTTGCGCCCATAATACCCGCAATAATTCGGCCGACAAACAGCCAAGTGAGATTCGGAGCATAAGCCAATAACAAATAGTCCAGTCCGAAACCAAAGAGAGACAGAAGGAGGATAGGTCGTCGTCCATATTTATCGCTCAGACTACCGAGAATGGGCGAAAAAATAAACTGCATGATGCTGAACGCCATGAGCAGCCAACCCGCATAACTTGATGCTGCCGAAATGCCCTCACCGGTGATTTCCGTGAGCAATTTGGGCAAGACGGGGATAATTATGCCAAGCCCAATGACATCAATCAATAATGTAATAAAAATAAATAATAGAGCAGGCTGGCGCGATGATTTCATATCGCGAATATACAACTAGTCGCGACGACGCATACCCGCATATTCCATGATCAAATAAGCAAGTTGTGCGAGCGCTGCCAGTGCTGCTACGATATAGGTCATGGCTGCCCATTTCAGCGCATCTTTCGACTCGTCATATTCTTGACCAACCACAATATTCTTTTCTTTAATCCACGCCAAAGCGCGCGCACTGGCGTCGAATTCTACTGGTAATGTGATTAATGTGAAAAGAGTTAATGCACCTTGTAAAATGATCGCTAAAAGAAGAAGTGCGGGAAAGCGCGACATCAAGAAAATGGCGAGCATAAATACCCAAGGCATCACTGTGCCGGCAACGTTTACAATCGGCACCATGGCGCTTCTAAATTGCAAGAAAGCATAGGCTTGAGCGTGCTGGACGGCATGGCCACATTCATGTGCAGAAACAGCTGCAGCAGCTGTGCTGCGGCCGTGATATACATCGTGACTAAGATTGACCGTTTTATTGCTCGGGTTGTAGTGGTCTGTCAATTGACCTTGAACACTAATCACTTGAACATCGTTAATACCGTGGTCACGTAGCATACGTTCGGCGATTTCTTTACCACTGAGGCGAGAGAGTAAGGTGGTTTTAGAATACTTTTCAAACTTAGATCGAAGACGAGCTTGCACCAACAAACCGATAACGGCAAAGGCAGCTCCGATCAAATACAACATCATCATGGCTTTATTCTTTTATACAAATGTACTGCAATCAACCACAAGGGAATACTGAATGTTTACTGCAGAACGTTAAAGGCTCTTAAATGGACTACAAATTGTCGTAAGTGAAAATATCTTCCAAGGGCGTACCGGCTTCCATTTCAAAAACAGGCTTAATGAGACCGTTGTCCAAACCATACACCCAACCATGTAAATGTGGGTGTTGCTTATGTTTCCAAGCCCCTTGAACGATCGAAGTCTTCGCCAGGTTCATCACCTGTTCTTGTACATTCAATTCCACAAGGCGATTCACACGGAGGTCTTCATTCTCGATGGCATCAAGTTCCTCTCTGTGGAAGCGATAAACGTCTTTGATATTGCGGAGCCATTTATTGATGAGCCCATAACTATGATTGCCCATGGCTGCCTTCACCCCACCGCAGCCGTAGTGCCCGCATACAATGATATGTTTAACATCCAGCACCTCCACTGCATATTGAAGTACACTCAATAAATTCATGTCGGTATGAATGACCATGTTGGCAATATTACGTTGCACAAATATTTCACCTGGTTCAGTTCCCGTAATTTCATTGGCCGGAACACGGCTATCACTGCACCCAATCCACAAAAATTCTGGCGTTTGAAGATTGGAAAGCCTTTTGAAAAAATTGGGGTCGTCATCCACTTTTTCAGAAGCCCATGCTTTGTTGGCTAATAGAAGTCTTTCGTATGCTTTCATAGTTTTTGTTGCATTTGTTCTTTGTGTCGCTCACTTTCCCGCACATCCAGAGAAATGTTTCTGAATTCGGATTGCTTTTTGAAATCCTCAATCAATTCTCTGACGTCTTGATCCACAAATTGGGTTTTGCTCAAATCTATAATGACTTTAGCTCCTTCAGGAATGCGTTCACATAAATTTTTGATTTTTGGTTTATTAAGGAAAGTAACATCTCGACGCATTTTGATCAGATAATGGTCGCCATCTTTGGCCATGACCACCGTGTTTTTGTAGTTGCTTTTGAGAATAAAAAATATCCCCGCTGTAATACCGATTAAAATTCCAATCAACAAATCGGTAAACAAGATGGCTACAATGGTAATGATGAAAGGATAAAACTGATTCGTGCCTTTTGCAAAGATTTCTTTGAAAAGAGAAGGTTTGGTCAATTTGTAACCAACGAATATCAATACAGCTGCCAAGGTGGAAAGCGGTATTTTATTGAGAAAGTCAGGAAAGAGATAGACCAAAAGCAAAAGGAAAACACCGTGAAGAATGGCAGAAAGCTTTGTTCTTCCGCCGGCTGTAACGTTGGCTGAACTCCGCACAATCACTGCGGTTGCCGGAAGTCCACCGAGTAATCCGGAAACAATATTGCCTGTTCCTTGAGCGATGAGTTCGCGATTCGGTGGAGTAAATCGTTTATAGGGATCGATCTTATCCGCGGCTTCAATACTCAACAGCGATTCAAGACTAGCCACAATGGCCAATGTCACGGCGGACAATACTATTGTTGGATTAATCACGTATGAGAAATCGGGCATACGCAGGAAACCAGCAAACTCAGTCAGGTTTTGAGCAACGGGTATATTCACTAAATGGTTTGGAGAAAGAATCAAATGAGGAGTAGAAATTTTAAAAACCTCATGCAAGCCAATGCCGAAAGCGACAGCAACCAGTGATCCCGGAAGGAGATTGAGGATGGGGATTTTCTTAAAGAATTTCGTTTCCCATAAAATTAATATCCCCAGTGAAACGAGTCCGATGACAATAGCGCCGGGAGCAAGATCGCTCAACGTTTCCCACATTTCCGTGAAAGTGTTATGCCCATCTTCTTGTATGAATTCTTCATCCCCTTCCGGAACGGCGTCGTGACCAAACAAGTGAGGGATTTGTTTTAATATGAGAATAATACCTATCGCAGCGAGCATTCCCTTAATGACGGAGGAGGGAATGAATTCTCCTATAACACCGGCTTTAAGCTTGCCCATGATTAATTGAAACACGCCGGCGAGTACCACTGAAACGAGAAATGCCTCATAACTTGGCGCTTTTAGTATTGCCGCCGCTACGATGACTGTCAACCCCGCTGCAGGTCCGCTAACACTGACATGCGATCCACTCACGGCACCAACAACGATACCTCCAACGATACCTGCAATTAATCCGGCAAAAGGAGGTGCTTTTGACGCTAAAGCAATGCCCAGACAAAGGGGCAATGCCACTAAAAATACAACGAGTGCGGCAGGCACATCATGCCCTAGCGAACTAAAGAGTGCGCTTTTTTCTTTTTTTTTGATCATAGCAACGATTGCGAAACTAACGACAACTCAAGAAAAATCCACTTTTTTTGTGAACTTTTTTAAAGTTCATTTGCTTTGTAATCATGACTAAGATGAAAGTTCTCTTTATATGCACTCTGGCGATATGTTCAATTGTATTGGCAGGATTTCAATGCAACCAATCCGAAGGTCAACCTATGCCTATGTCTGCCACGTCACTCCATGATTTTAAAATTGCCAGCCTGAATAAGGACAGTATCGATTTTAAATCTTTTAAAGGAAAATATGTGTTATGTGTGAATGTCGCCAGCAAATGCGGCTATACTCCTCAATACAAAGGATTGCAAGAACTTTATGCAAAATATCAAGACAAGCTAGTCATTGTTGGTTTTCCGTGCAACCAATTTTTAGGACAAGAACCGGGCACTCCAGAAGAGATTTCTGATTTCTGCGAAAAAAATTATGGAGTCACATTTCCATTGACGGAAAAGATTGACGTCAAAGGAAAAAATCAGCATCCGATTTATCAATGGTTGACATCGAAGAATCTAAATGGTGTGCAAGATGAAACCGTAAAATGGAATTTTCACAAATTTCTAATAGGTCCTGATGGAAAATGGTTGGCTGCTTTTCCATCAAACGTTGAACCCGATAGTCCAGAGATTGCCAAGTATTTGAAGTAAGGATTATTGGCCTTATCCTTGCATGCGTTTATTCAAAATGAAACCAAACCATGCGTAAACTCTACCTTTTCTTTTTAATTTTCGTCGTAGCCCTGAGCGCGTGCAATGGTCCGAAGAAGCTTTTGAAAGAAGCGAAAGTGTATGAAGACGGTGGTTTAAAGGATCAGGCATATCAATCGTATGAAGCGATTTACAATCAATACCGCAAGCCAGAAGCGCTTGTTGGGATGAAGCGCATCGCCCAATCTAATCTCAACGAAAAATTTCAAAAAGCGCAATTAGAATGTATGCGCGGAAACCATGAAATGGGCTTGTCTCTGTTTGATGAGGCATTTGCTTATGCCGATAAATACGCTACGCTTCAATTACAGGTTCCTTTGTCAGCATCAGAACAACAAACACAATGCAAAGCCGATTTGATAGAATCACTTTATTCATTGGCGGAAGATGCTGTTATCAATGAGGAATATGAACTCGCAGCAGAGTATATTCAAAAGTTGAAGCGATACGATCGCAATCATAAGAAAGCGGAATACCTCGAACTTCTAAGTCAAATTTACCCAAACTACAATTCAGGTGTGAAAGCGATGAGCTTGGAATTGTGGCGCGATGCGTATACGTATTTTAATGAAGTCTGTAAATTGGATGCTGATTTTAAGGATGCCCTTTCTTTGCGCGATGTATGTTTGTCGAAAGCACGATTTACCATGGCCTACGTGCCGATGCTCAAAGACAATGTAAGTGATGAAGTAGAAGCGAGTGTGAGTACGTATATCAAACAACAAATATTGGCGTTGAAAAGTCCTTTTGTAGAATTGGTCGAGCGAGAAAGTCTTGACGCCATGCTGCAAGAACAAATGAATAGCATGAATGCGGCTTTTGATCAGAATGATGTCATCGAAGCAGGCAAGCTTTCTGGAGCGCGCTATATTATCACTGGTGAATTAATCAAATACGATCATCTCGTTTCAAAGCAACGTGGTGTTGAAAAGAAGGCCTATCTCGGTCCGCGTACTTCCGACAAAAAAGTGCGATACACCGAGTATCATTTGGGCCGGGGAATAG
>JBMOFW010000053.1:0-15502 GCA_049318685.1 Flavobacteriales bacterium | reverse complement strand
ATAATTCGTGATTGCACGCGCGCTTTTGGAACACCGGGCATTACGCGAATGAAATCGACAACGAACTCTGCCGGCGAATGGGTTATTACCGCTAGATTTGAGTAAGTACCTTGCGCGACATCCTCATTCAATTCAATATTGAGCTGTCCTTGATTTTTATTTTCTTCCATATTGTTATTTTATTGTTTCAGAATAGCTTGTAATTCTGAAAGGTGGTTTACGACAAAAGTAGGTTTATAGTTGTGTCTTGTCTCTGTTTTTTCCTTTCCCTTCATTTCTGCCATGCGCAATTCGGAGCTAGTGATATAGGCCTGATCCATACCAAAATCGCGCGAACCCAGGATATCAGCATCCCAATCATCTCCAATCATCAACGACTCTTCAGGTTTTGCCCCGGCTCTGTTCAAAGCATATTCAAATATACCCGGGTCTGGTTTCTTAACTCCTGCATCCTCTGAGTTGATAATTTCAGAGAAATAGCCATCTAAACGCCCGGCCTTCATTTTGAATCCTTGCACTTCCTGAAACCCATTCGTGATGATATGCATGGTGTAATGGTCTTTTAATGCTTCCAACATATCCAATGTGCCGGGAAGCAAATGCGGAAGCTTTGGGCAAATATCAAGGAATGAATTGGCTAACCAATCGATGGTTTCATCCGGAACGTGAAGATTGATATCGTTAAACGCCATTTTGAATCGCTCCGTCCGTAAAATGTGCTTGTCCATTTTTCCAGCGCGATAGAGTGACCAAACGCGATCATTGTGAATGTGATATCTTCGGTAGAATTGTTCAAAATTCTCTATTCGAAATCCCCGCTGCTCCAAAGGATCAAGCAACTGAATCAAGGCAATTTCGGTATTTTTGAAAAGATCCCAAAGTGTACCATCGAGATCGAAAAAAAGGTGTTTGTATTTCACAGGTTATTGAGCGATAAGGCGAAAAGAATAAGCCAACGAAGTTAGAACAACTGACCAAACAAAAAATCCAATAATTATTTTGGATAAAGCTGAATTGTCGTGTTTGTAAAAACGCGCTGTGAGAATTGCAGTTACCGGAACTGAAATAAGAACCGAAAGTAACATCAGTCCGCTAATTCCGAAGCGCATTTTCAAGCGAATTATTCGTCGGCGCGAGGTTGTAAAAATCTTCTTTGGTTTTTTAGGAGGAAATAAGTCTGCCCATTTTTTCATTATAAATTCACCAAAGTGAAAAAACAAATAGCATCCCAAAGCGGCTCCAGAAGAGGTAATAAGAATGACTTCCAACCACGACCAGTGTTCACTGCCCGGGTTACTCATCATCACAAATGGCGTGAATAGAAACTTCACGATTGAAGCCAACCACCACCACACAATCTTCAGCACATAGTCCATAGGAATTAGTCTTTACTTCCAAAAGCGAGATCACCAGCATCACCAAGTCCCGGAACGATATAGGCTTGAGCAGTCAATTCACTATCAATAGCGCCGGCCCAAATTTGGGTATTCTCTGGCAATTTAGCTCGAACGTGATTGATACCGGTGTTAGCAGCAATGGCCGAAGCGATGATAATTTTAGCGGGTGTTCCTTTTCGCAAAAGGGCCTTGTAAACCAGTTCAATGCTCGATCCAGTCGCGATCATGGGATCGACAATGATCAAGGTTCTTCCATCCAAATTGGGTGAACTTGTGTAGTCTACTTCTATTTCGAATTCTCCGCCTTTATGATGACGGCGATAAGCAGCAACAAAGGCATTATCTGCAGCATCAAAATAATTTAAAAAGCCTTGATGCATAGGGATGGCGGCTCGCATAATGGCACATATAACTGGGGTTTCTGCAGGAACCTGAATTTCTGCTTGACCTAATGGTGTGGTCACATCCACCTGAGCAACATCTAAAGTTTTGGAGATTTCATAAGCCATGATTTCACCAATTCGCTCGAGATTACGCCGAAAGCGCATTCGATCTTTTTGAATCGTTTCATCGCGAATTTCTCGAATAAACTGATTGAATACGCTCGATTGAGCGCCGATTTCCTTGACCATGTTTCCTAGATTATTGTCTAAAAATAGGCAGGGAAATCACTCAAAAGATGGAATTGCAAAAAATTAACCCTGTCTTACAATCCGGATCAAATCAACCAACCGATTGGAGTATCCAAATTCATTGTCGTACCAACCAACTACTTTGATCATATCCCCTACTACAGAAGTTAACTTGGCATCAAAAACACAACTTGCCGGATTATCGATAATATCAACAGAAACAATAGGATCTTCTGTGTATTCAAGTATTCCAAACCATCTGTCTGAGGCTGCCTTGTTGAAAGCATTGTTGATTTCATCTATGGATTTTTTATTGCGCACTATAGCCGTAATATCCGTTAGAGAACCATCAGGTACGGGCACTCTAATCCCGCAGCCACCGAGCTTATCGGCTAGGTTAGGAAAAATTCGGGTCAATGCTTTGGCAGCACCTGTCGAGGTCGGAACAATGGATTCAGCTGCAGCGCGGGCTCTTCTCAAGTCGCGATGGGGAGCATCGTGCAAACGCTGATCTCCAGTATATGAATGCACTGTGGTGATATAACAGCTTTCAATTCCGCAAATTTCATCCAAGAGTTGAATCATATGTGCTGCACTGTTCGTGGTGCATGAGGCATTTGAAATCACAAAATCTTCTGGGGTAATTTCCTTTTCGTTGACACCAATCACAATGGTTTTGATGCGCTCATCCTCCGGTGGAGCGCTCAATATAACCCGTCGGGCACCTGCAGAAAGGTGCTGTGTACAATCTTCTAATGACTTGAAAGTACCAGTTGATTCAATCACTATATCAACGTTCAATTCATTCCACGGAAGGGTTGCTGCCTCGCGATGACGAAGAAACCGTATCTCGCGTCCATTAACAATAAGTAAATCGTCTTTCGCTTCCACTTCCCCGAAAAACTTGCCATGAACTGAATCATACTTGAATAAATGAGCCATGGTCTCAACATCAGCCAAGTCGTTGATGGCTACCACATCGATATCATCACATGAAGTCAACACTCTAAGCAGTGTTCGACCGATACGACCAAATCCATTGATCGCAATTCTTGTTTTCATCTATTGCTCAAAAATATGTTTCTCTGCGTGATAAGACGAACGCACGAGTGGGCCGCTTTCGACATAGCGGAAGCCCATTTTTAACCCTATTTCTTTGTATTCTACGAATTTTTCAGGCGTAATAAATTCGGCCACTGGGAGGTGTTTCGTCGTCGGCTGAAGGTATTGACCTAAGGTCAGGATATCTACACCCACTGCGCGAAGGTCTTGCATCGATTCCAGGACTTCCTGTTCGTTTTCTCCCAAACCCAGCATCATCCCGCTTTTGGTGCGCATTCCCCCCTGTTTCAATCGTCTCAATACCTCTAAGCTACGATCATATTTGGCTTGAATCCGTACTTCTTTGGTTAATCGTCTTACAGTTTCCAAATTGTGAGATACAATCTCGGGGGCCGCATCAATGATTCGTTGTAGGTTTTCCCATTTCCCCGCAAAATCAGGAATTAATGTTTCCATGGTGGTGCCTGGTGAAACTCGACGAACAGCAGCGATAGTTTCGAACCAGATACCAGCTCCACCATCCTGTAAATCATCGCGATCAACAGAAGTGATGACCGCATGTTTTACTTGCATGAGTTTGATCGATTTGGCTACCCGGGCTGGTTCAAATGGATCGGCCGCTTCAGGTCTCCCCGTGGCCACAGCACAAAACCCGCAAGAGCGAGTACATACATTACCAAGAATCATAAAGGTAGCAGTGCCTTCTCCCCAACATTCACCCATGTTGGGACAACTTCCACTTTCACATATCGTATGTAATTTGTGTTCGTCTACCAATGAACGAACTTTCTTGAAATTCTCGCCGGTGGGCAATTTGACGCGAAGCCATTTAGGCTTCGGAGTGCGCTGAACCACTTTTATATCTTCCATCACAATGCGTTGTACTTCTTGCCAAAAAAGAAATTGATATACAATGAAGGGAAAAACTGGTGGTTTTTGGCACCATCTTCTTGTTCTTCCAATATTTTTTGAGACATGATCGGAATGCGTGTCAAGAAAGCATCGATTTGCACGCCGGCTTCAATGCCTTTGAGTCCTACTCGTTCGTTACTGTACTCCACCATCAATCCCCATTTCAAGAACGCTCCCGGATAAAACTTCAATTCATTTAATCCACGCAAAGAAGATGCTCTACCATAAATGTTATCGATAAAATGCACTTCCGGATCGAATTTCTCAACTTTGATAACAATGGGGTCAGGACTTGATTGTTGGATATAAAATATCTCCAAATAAATGGGTTTAGTAAACCCAAAAGAACCTCCTCCAATCCAATTGTGACTTAATTGAACGCCATTTTTTCGAAGTTTTTCGGTAATCACTTTTTTTCTTCCAATACCAGCATGAAAAACGATAAAGGAGTTTTGCTTTCCATAAAAATAACCTCTAGCATTGGGATCAGATGAAAAGCGCTTGATTTCTTTTTCATGTTTGACAAACTGCAGATCGAAGTGAAAAATATTCTGTCGAAAAGCATCTTGGTATTTAGCGTAAGTAAAAAAGCCTCCAAATCCTTGAGAATTCATGCAGAATCCACCGTATTTCTGACGGTTGTACAAAATATTCGCTTGCTCTCCGCTAGATACCTGAGACCATCCAAACTGAATGATCAGGATGAAAACAAGAACCAACGAATATTTCAAGCGGCGATGCATTATTGAGCAACTTCGAATAATAAAACACGAATATAAGCGATTTCGTTCAGCAAAGAAAGTCAAAACTTTGGCGATTTATGTCGCATCTAAAATGAAATTCGTCGAATTAACTACTTTTACTAAAAAAAAATATGATCTCAATGAAAGCCCGCTACAACGGGGATTTAACGTGCACGGCAACTCATCTAAAATATGGAGTCGAACTAACTACAGATGCGCCAGTAGATAATAATGGGAAAGGATCAACTTTTTCTCCCACAGATCTACTTTGTACTTCCTTAGCTACTTGCATGATGACAATAATGGCTATTACAGCCAATGCCAAAGGAATTCAACTAGGTAAAATTGAAGTGAATATTGAAAAAATAATGGCCGCTGAGCCGCGGAGAGTCTCCGGTATTAACCTTCATTTCACCATTGAAAATAGAGGTTTCGATCACAGAGAAATGGAAATATTGAAAAACGCAGCGCTCACTTGTCCTGTAGCGAAAAGCATTCACCCAGACATTATTGTCAACACAGAATTTTTGTTTGAATAGCCTTACTTATCGGCCTTGTATTCCACGCGATCATAGGCAGCACACGAATCTTTGTGTTTTCTGCAAGACGACATACCGGTTACCACAAGAGCCAGTACGAGGAGGACGATCACGTTCTTTTTCATAAAGTCAACGACGAATTTTGTCAAAAGTAGTATTTTGTATGTGACGAGATGTTAAAACTGAAAATTCAGTTATTAACAATTGCCAATTCTACAAGGGTTCCCAAAAATGAGACAGCAAGCCATCTTAATCATCGGATTTACTCTAAGCAGCTTTGTGGCTTGTTGCCAACAACTCAACTCGGATCAAAGTAGGGACATTACTTTCACTTCCAGTGATTTAAATTTTGAGAAAACCACCTTCAACGATCAATTGCCCTCCCAAATAGACAGTTTAATTCAAGTCTATTACCAGTCGTATGTCTCGTTGGGGTATGTCGATTGTCGACTAGATACCATTGTTGGAAAATCGGGCATCGATGCAAAGATTTCCCCTGGTGCGAGAGCGTGCATTCAAGTGATTCTTCCTGATTCCTCAAAATCACTATTCACTTTTAAACCATGGAGCGAGGACGAATTGAACGCATATGCTCAGCAATTGCTTTCTCCTTACGAGGAAAATGGATTTCCGTTTGCACGAATTGACGTTGTTTACTCCTCGAAGGTCCAAGATTCCTGTTATCAATTTATTTGGCAAGTTCGACCGGGACCGCCAATCCAGGTCGACTCCATCGTCTTTCGCTCCCAAGACCCATTGCCGACAAAATATTTGACCAACTATCTGAATTTTAAAAAAAACGCAGTCTACAGAGAATCCTCCATTGCGATGGCAAATGATAAATTGAAGCAATTGCCGCTGCTATCCATTGCTCAGAATCCGGAAATTCGGTTTCATGATAACAAGGCTACCGTTTATTTTTATGCGAATAAGAAAAAATCAAACTACTTCAATGGCATTATTGGTATTCGCCCTGATGAGAATACCGATCGAGTTTTTATCACAGGAGATGTTGAAATAAAGCTATTTAATGCCTTGAATAAGGCAGAAAAACTGGATCTCATTTGGAAAAAACTCCAACCGGAAACACAAGATTTAACGGCCCAACTTGGATTGCCCTTCATATTTAATCTGCCCATTGGGCTTAACGGCAAGATCAACATATACCGGCGAGACTCCACCTTTACTTCTACTAAATCGAAACTAGGCGTTGTCATTCCGCTAGGAGCAAATGACGAAATTGAAGGTTTTTTCGAAAAAAACACTTCGAGCAGATTATCCGATTACACCAGCAATATATCGGGAAATAGTCGGCAAAGTTACTATGGACTTCGGTTCAATTTTGAGCGAATTGATTACACATTAAATCCGCGAAAAGGCTGGAAAATTGAATCCGCCATTGGTATTGGCGACCGCACTGCCAGCGCCAATAGTGATTTGCAAAATCAAGAAAAGAACGTCGTATGGCGACCGGAAATCAAAGTTGATTTGTATATCCCGACTTTCTCTCGTCAAGGTGTTCGAGTTGCTTCAACTACTTCAGTTTTATACGGGGGCGATTTTTATCAAAACGAACTTTTCAGAATCGGTGGATTGCGTTCAATACGAGGATTTTTGGAAGAAAGCATTTTCGCATCCTCCTATTCGATCACTTCTTTGGAGTACCGATTTTTGCCCGAACTCAATACCGCTTTTTATATTTTTTCTGATTTGGGTTGGTATGAAGCCCAAACCAATACCTATTTCGTAACCGATACTCCAAATAGCTTCGGTGTAGGAACCAATTTTGCCACAAAAGCAGGTATATTTACCTTCAATTACGCGGTAGGACAACAATTCAACAACCCTATATTATTTAGAGATGCTAAGATCAGCTTCGGTTTTCGTAACGTATTCTAAATTCTTGGTAGCGATTGTGGCTGCAACATGTATTTTTGAGTCATGTTCTTCAGGTTCAGGGCTATCCGCCTCGCAAAATGAGACAAATTTTACGGCAGAAGCTAATTTTTTCAATCCACAAATGGACATTCATCACCTCAGTGATGATTCAAGTAGCATCATTTTGACTATCCAACCGCAAGAACTTCTTTATTCTCGTGCAGATAAAAACTTGCCCTTTCTCGCGGAAATTTCATTTCACTATGAAATTAAGCACAAGGATTCACCAGCAAACATGATTCTGGATTCAGCCACTGTCCGATTTACAGACGAGAGATATAGTGCCTCCAATCGGTTTGTTCAGTTCGCTCATATAATTGCATTGCCAAAAGGTGAATGGTCGGTTACGGCGTCCGTCATTGACTTAAAAAGAGGCCTCAAGTCCATAAAATCATTTGAAAGCAATAAATCCGACATCCTTAACGCGGATGATTTCAATTTTTCGATACAAGGATCCCCGATTTATGAAGTGAATAATTCCGTTCCACAAAATACAACCATTCAGATTACTTGTCCACGCAACGGTTCAGGACCGCTGTATCTATTTCACTATCAACCGGAGATAAAGTTATCCACGGCCCCTTTCAGTTCGAACTATCCTGAAATACCCGCATTCAAAGATTTCAATTTACTCCAAACCGATAGCACTGGAATGGGCGTTTTTCTAATTGAAAAAGGTTTGTATTTTGTATCTTCAAGTTTGATCGAGCCTATAGGAATAAGTATATTTTCCGTACCCAAAAAGTTCCCAGAAGTTAAAAATCCGGAACAACTCGTTGGTCCGTTGCGCTTTATAACAACCAAAGCTGAATTTGATGAAATTAGCAAATCACGGCTTCCGAAGGAAAAAGTAGATGCTTTTTGGATCGAATCAGGTGGGGCTAAGGACAGAGCAAAAAATCTCATTTTCGAATACTATTCACGCGTCGAAGAGGCCAATTCTTTTTTCAGCACTTATACCGAAGGCTGGCGCACCGATCGTGGAATGATTCATTTAATTTTTGGGCCACCTTCAAGCATAAAAATGAATGAAGAAACTCATACTTGGATATACGGTGATGAGAATTCTAGCGCATCTTTGCGATTTACATTTAGAAAAATACAGTCTCCTTTTTCAGACAACATATTTATTCTCAACCGTGATGCCGTGTATAAAGGGTATTGGGAGAATATGGTTGCCGCATGGAGAGGGGGGCAAGTTTACCACTAAGACGTGCATTTTACCCAACGAAGACATTCTCAACCGAGAAAACCGCAAAACCTTATCATTGGCTTTCGAGCAATCAATGAGGCCTTGGATGCAGACAAAGAATTCGATAAGATATTGATTCAGAAAGGATTGAAAGGTGAACTGTTCACACAAATGCGTGCACGATTGCAAGGGCTGAATATTCCTTATCAGATCGTTCCGGAAGAAAAACTCAATTTATTAAGTCGAAGCAATCACCAAGGAATTGTTGGTTTTACCTCTCCTATTTCTTTCCAAAAACTAGATGAAATCATTCAGTCGACCTTCGAAATAGGAAAATCACCTCGGGTTATTTATCTAGACGGTGTAACTGATGTGCGCAATTTTGGTGCAATATGTCGAAGTGCTGAATGCCATGGCTTTGATGCGGTGATTATTCCTGAAAAAGGAGCTGCTCAAATCAATGAGGATGCGGTAAAAACCTCAGCAGGAGCTCTTTTTCATATTCCAGTTTGTAGGGTTAGCGGACCTGCCGCAGCCATCGAAATTCTTCAAAATTCCGGTATTACCTTAATTGGATGCACCGAGAAAACAGATAAATTCATTCACGAACTCAAAATAGATGGTCCTGTATGTGTCATTATGGGCGCCGAAGACACCGGAATATCAAACGATTTCATTCGTAAAGCAGATTTCCTTGGAAAAATACCTATGGAAGGAAGAACTTCCTCTTTAAACGTAAGTGTTGCAGCAGGCATCATTATGTACGAAATCAATAGACAACGGTTCGTAAAATAGCGCGTCTTATTCCTGAAAAACCTCCGTTGAAGGAATTGACATTGAAAACATTTTTTGTTGATGAAAAAATCATAGGTTTTTAGGACGTCTTTATACGATATTTGCCGTTCAAAGGTCAAGACACCTCTGAACCTATACAAATTAATATCAAATGTTATGAGAAACAAGATTACTCTTGTGGCTATCTGTGCATTTCTGCTTGTTTGCCTTTCTTATTCGGCAAACGCGCAAAGCACCTCAACTTCTAATTCCAACCTTATGTACGTTGAGTGCTCTGCCATTACACCCGAAAAGTATGGTGAGTTGCTCACCCGATTGAAAAATCATCCCGACTTTGAAGTTGGTGAAGCTTGCGTACCCGCTCATGTCATTACGCTCAAATTGAAGCATTCCGGTGACTTGAATCAATTGTTTTCAACGTTTAAAACGGCCACTTCTTCTGTTCAACTCGGGGAAGTAAAGTTGTTGGCTGATTTCAACGATGAAAAATTCATGAACCGATGCTCACAAGCCCGACTTGGACACTAACACTCAACTAATCTATATTTCAACACCCATTGCGTATGAAACCAATGTTTGCGTTTAGGGCACTACTCGTAGTATTCATCTCAATTGTTTCCATGCAATTTGCATGGTCGCAAGGCACAGTGGATACTGCTATGCCCGTTCAGGATATGATCCAAAACCTTGTAGGTACAGGCGTCCAAATTTCCAACGTAGTCGTAACTGCACCAAACGGTTCGTATGGCTATTACACTTCAAATGGCACCGAAATAGGCACTTCTGAAGGCGTGTTATTGTCAACAGGTCAAGCACTCAATGCTCTTGGACCAAACGACGAGACCGGTTTGCCTCTTTTAGGCCCTCCTCCAACATTCACTTGTTTGAATTGCAGCAATTACAATAACAATGGTCCTGGAAGCGCGCTGCTCAACCAAGCACAAGATCGCAATACGTTTGACGCGTGTATGATTGAATTTGACATTGTTCCGCAAGGTGACTCGCTTCGATTCGCGTATACCTTCGCCTCTGAAGAGTACAATGAATGGGTAGGTTCACCTTTCAATGACGTATTTGGATTCTTCATTACCGGCCCTGGCATTGGAACAGATGTAAACATTGCTTTGATACCGAGCACTTCAACAGCGGTAGCGATCAATTCTGTCAACGCCAATACCAACTCTGGATTCTGGCAAAACAATTCCTCTCCGGCCGGAGCTGGTTGGCAATGTGACGCATTCACGGTGAATCTCGCCGCGGCAGTAGGAAATTTAACTCCTTGCGAATCTTATCACCTCAAATTGATTATCGCAGATGGTTCTGACCGATTGTATGACTCTTGGGTATTTATCAATCAAATTACCTCAAACCCCGTAATTGTCGCTACAGCTACTGCTGGTGGGTTAGATTATATGATTGAAGGATGTAACGATGGAACGATAACTTTCAGCCGTGAAGAAGCCTCTTCTAGTCCTCAGGTTGTAACCTATTTCGTAGGCGGAACAGCTTCTAATGGTGTTGACTATACCACACTTGGCACCGGTGTTCCACTCGAACCAATTGATATTATTATCCCTGCAAATCAGCAAAGCGTCACTATTCCTATTGAAGCCTTTGCAGACGCTACCACGGAAGGTGACGAATATTTAACCATCTATTTGGCCAATCCAAATTGCGCAACGACCGAAGTACTTGACTCAATCAACTTCTACATTCGAGATTTCCTTGAGGTTGATGTCCAACCAGCAAGCGCGCAAATTTGTAACGGGCAATGCGTAGATCTCACTGGAAATGCTGTAGTCGAAGGTTTGGCCACGTTCACGTGGTCGCCGACAGACAACATGACCAATTCAACGACGCTCACTCCGACTGTTTGTCCTGACGCTACCACAACGTATACCCTGACCTCTACAGTTTCCGATTGTATAAGCACAGACCAAGTAACCATAGAGGTTTCGTTTATTTCACTTGGATTGGATTCAGACCCGATAACATGCGGGACAACAGGAAACGGAAGTATTGATTTAACTGTACTGAATGCAAATGCTCCATACACCTATGCTTGGTCTGGCCCAGCAGGATTTACTTCATCAGATGAGGATTTATTCGATCTCGCTGACGGTGAATATTGCGTAGATGTAACTGATGCAAGCGGTTGCCAAGCGAGCGGTTGTATTACCGTAATCGAGCAAGACATTTTGATTATTGAAGACGTACAAATTTTGCTAAACGGATGTTTCCCTGTCTCTTGTTTCGGAGAGTGTGACGGATCTGCTTCTGTGTCGGCTACCGGCGGACAAGCACCTTATTTGTATTCTTGGTTAGACGAATCAAATAACCTCGTATCTACAAACCAAACAGCCACAGGACTTTGCGCGGGAACATATTTAGTTCGCGTTACTGACAGCAATGGTTGTGTTGTATTTAACAACGTAGTTATTGAGCAACCAGAAGAAGTGTTTGTGAACTTGATTGGCCAAGTTGACGTACTATGTAATGGAACATCAACGGGTTCAATTACTGTTGATGCGAGCGGTGGATGTGCCCCATATTTTTACAATTGGACAGGCTTTCCAGCCAATACATCACCCGTTCTTAGTGATATTCCAAGCGGTAACTATGGTGTAAGTGTAACCGACATCAATGGTTGTTCAAGCGCAAACACGCTAGACATCCTTGTTAATGATCCGATTGATCCACTTGTTTTGACGATTGACGAAGTTTCTTCTTATCCCGGTGGATACAATACGTCATGTCCGCAAGCACAAGATGGTTTTATCAATATCACCGCTGCTTTGGGCACCGGACCTTACACTTTTGAATGGGTAAATGCCGGAACCGGTCAAGTAGTATCGACGAATGAAGATATTGCCGACTTGGCATGTGGAACGTACATTATCACTGTGACGGACGACAACGGTTGTGAAGAATTTGAAAACGTTGAAATCACATGTGTCCCTGATCTAGCCATAACTTTTGAAACAGTTCCCAACCCTTGTGGAGATGAAAATGCGGGAGTTGGTGAAATTTCTATTCTTACCACAACGGGAGGCCATGGAGGACCATACACCTATTCTTATACAGGTCCAAGCTGTGCCACATGTGATATCGAGGATATTACCGGGTTAAATTCGGGAGCTTATACTTTAACCGTAACTGACGCCGAGGGTTGCAGCAATGAATTCACAATTAACGTGGGAACCAATGATGCGTTCTCTGTCTCTTTTGTTGAATCAGATGTAACTTGCTTTGGCGCCTGCGATGGTAATATCAATGCGACAATCACGCCTGCAGGTGCATACAATATTGAGTGGACCGGCGGCGATGGTACCATTATAAGCACCTCAGAGGATGTTAGTGGATTGTGTCCTGGTGAATACCAAGTAGTAGTGGAACAAGCGGGCTGTGAAGCGATCAACAATTTCACTATTACCGAACCTACCCAACTTATTGTCACGCTCGTTGAATCAATTGACCCAATTTGTTTTGGACAAAATAATGGTAGCATTGATATCAATGTTACTGGAGGTGTAGGTCCGTACACCTATAACTGGACAGCGAATGGAGGTTGTATTTTCTTCGGATCAAGCGATCAAGATCCAACGAACCTTTTCGAATGTTGCTATACGGTAATCGTTACCGATGCTACCGGCTGTTCAGAACAACTTGAAGTTTGTCTGGACGCTCCAGAAGTCATGGATCTCTTTGTGAGCACTCCTAGTTCAGATGGAAGTGGCTTCGATATTTCGTGTAATGGATTGAGTGATGGTTCTATCTCGGTAACTGTAAGTGGAGGAACACCTGATTGTACAACTTATGCTCCCGAATGCTATTTCTTCGATTGGAGTGTGGACGTTACCACGTATGGCAACGATCCAAATGCCTCTTTCATTGAGAATCTTCCTGCGGGGTCATACGCCGTAAACGTAACGGACATCAATGGCTGTTTGGCAACGACAACGATCAACTTGATCGAACCGGAGCCTATTCAATCTGCGGCAATTATTACTGATGTGACATGCTATGGCAACAACGATGGTACAATTACCCCGAATATCAGTGGTGGATCGGGAAGCTACACTGCTTATGTGTGGTCGCCAAGTGTTGCCCCTAATCCAGATAACGCACCAATTTTGACGAATCTGGATCCGGATACGTATACGTTGACAATTACTGACTCGAATAACTGTGAATCAGAATTCACTTATACGGTGAATGAACCAGCTGAACTGACTGCACAAGTGGATGTTGTCAATCCGACCGCTTGTTCGGATGATTGTGACGGAATCATCAGCGTTACTCCAAATGGAGGAACTGGCAATTACACCATAAATATTACTGGACCAAACGGCTCACTGGCAGGTCCGGTGGTTGGTAGTCTTTGTGAAGGAAACTATGCCATCACTGTTACAGATGAAAATGGCTGCCAATACAGCACTTCTGTTCTCCTTGATGCGCCAGACAACTACGATGTTGAAATAACTCTGACCTCTGAAACTCCGGGCGAATTCTTCGTTCTAAATTGTTTCGGTGATTGTGACGGAGCCATCGAAGCAACAGTTGTTGGTGGAATCGAGCCCTATACATTTGTTTGGACCAATGGTTTAGGAGACATAATCAGCAATGAGTCTTCGATCACGGGACTTTGCGCTGACACTTATTGCGTTGAAGTGACGGATGGCAATGGATGTATTGTTAATGAATGTTTCGATATGACCCAACCTCCAGCGCCACTTGAAATTTTTGCCGACATTTTCACTTACCCGAGCGGATATAATGTTTCATGTTTTGCGACTTGCGACGGAAACATTGACCTTACTGTTACAGGAGGTACTCCTGGTTATGAGTTTATTTGGGATGATGGAGAAAGCATCAATTTCAATGAAGATCAAGCGAACGCGTGTGCTGAATTTTACAATGTATTGGTAACTGATGCCAATGGCTGTCAAATTCTCGCTGACTATGAATTGACGTCCCCAACAAACATCAACCCTACGGCTATTTTGAGCCAATTTGATGGCGGAGTGAACGTCTCTTGTCAAGATGCTTGTGACGGAACACTTAATTTAAACGTTGGAGGTGGAGAGCCTGGATATATTGTTACTTGGCCTGCATTAGGTCTGACAGACGTTTACACACTTACGGACTTGTGTGCCGGAGAATATACCGTAGAGGTAATTGACAATATTGGATGCTTCGAAACGGAAACATTTGAAATTCTTGAGCCATTTGCCGTATCCGGAGTGATCGATGTCAACTTCGATTGTGCCACAGAATTGACGACACTTTGTGCGGAAGCTGGAGGCGGAAGCGGAGTATACACCTTCACATGGACTAATGGTGAAACCACTTCTTGTATTGAAGTCGGAAATGATGGTGAATATTGCGTAACTATTACAGACAGCAATGGTTGTGAATATACTATTTGCTTCGATTTAGTCACTCCAGATCCTGTTGAAGCTACATTTACTTCTACCGATGCGACATGTGGTCTTTGCAATGGAACTATTACGCTTGATGTTATTGGTGGTACTGAAAATTACACCTATGATTGGACCGGCAGCGGAGCTATCGACAATGTGGAAGATCAAACAGATCTTTGTTCGGGAACATACAATGTCTTTATTTCAGATGACAATGGTTGTTCTGTTTCATTGACCAATATTGCCATCACAGATACGCCAATTCCGGCATTTGATGGCTTATCTAGCAATGCTTCATGTAATGGTTCTAACGACGGCTCAATTGCAGCTAGTGTATTGAATGCGGTAGGTGAAATTTCTGCATCATGGACGCTTGATGGAAACTTCTATTCGACCGATCTTAACATCACCAATCTTGCACCTGGTGATTACGAATTAACATGGAGTGATGAGTCCGGATGTCCGGGCGGAACCGAAAACTTCACCATTTCAGAACCAGACGTTCTTTCTGTTGAAATCGAGGTTTCACTTTATGATGAAGGATTCAACATTAGCACCTTAGGAGGCACCGATGGAGCAATTGACTTGACCATCTCTGGCGGAACACCTGAATATACTTTTGATTGGAGCCATTTGTCAGGTAAGGCTGAAGCAGAAGATCTGGCCAACCTTGCGGCCGGAACGTATGAAGTGACTATCACAGACCTCAATGGATGTGCGATTGACACTACAATTACATTGATAGAGCCAGGTGAATTGGAATGGCCTACCGGTCTTACACCAAATGATGACGGATTCAATGATGTATACTTCATTCAAGGTTTGTCGAGATACGCGAAAAATGAATTCAAGGTGTTCAATCGATGGGG